>JBHHVG010000074.1:0-10201 GCA_046754165.1 Myxococcota bacterium | reverse complement strand
GATCGCTCCGTACGCGCTGACCGCCGTCGCCCGCGCCCAGCGCAATCCCCACCTCCAGTGTCGGATCGACGCGCGCCGCCGCATCGGAGGCGACGTGGAGCCCCTGGCCCAGAGTGCCTTCGCGGTGCGGCGGGCACTGCGGAGGGGACTCGGCGTCGGAGTGCTGGCCGACCACTACCTCGCCCCCCGGCGAGGCGGACGCCTGGTCCCCTTCCTGGGGCGGCGCGCCTGGACGAACTCCGGACCCGGCGCCCTGGCGGCGGCCTCGGGCAGCCCGCTGCTGCTGACACACACGGTACCACTGGGCGCCGGTCGACACCGCATCGACATCGGGCCCGAGATCCTCTGCCCGCGAACCGGCGACCGCCGTCGCGATGCCGACGTCATGACGAAAGCGATGAACGCCGCCATCGGAGGCTGGATCCGGAAGCGTCCGGAGGTCTGGTTGTGGTATCACGCGCGCTTCCGCGGCAGCCCGGACGTGCCGGGCGCCGACTACGAGCGCGCGAGGCGAAGGCACTGAATCCGGGCGGGGTCGGGCCCGGCGGTCCGTTCCCCCCCCAGATCGGATCAGCTGCGGACGGTGATCGCGGCGTTCGTGATGATCGGAGCGTCGCGCTCCACGGAGTCGGCGCGAACGATGATCTTGTCGCCCTCTTTCCAGTACGACACCGCGTACGTCTCGCCGGGGTAGCCCACGCCGGCAAAGCGCCGCTGCCAGCGCGCCACCTTGGTGGTGTCGCCAGCGAGCACGTTGTCGACGATCGCCTTGCACACCACGCCGTAGGAGCAGAGCCCGTGGATGATGGGCGTGTCGAAGCCACCCATCTTGGCGAACTCCGGGTCGGCGTGGAGCGGGTTCTTGTCGCCGGACAGCCGGTAGATGAGTGCCTGCTGGGGCAACGTGGTCACCCGGACGACTCCGTCCGGCTCGCGCTCCGGCGGGACATTGCCCGCCTTCGGGCCCGGCTCGCCGCCGAAGCCACCCTCTCCGCGCAGGAAGAGGGAGAAGCGATTGGTGAACAGCGGGGCACCGGCCTCGTCGGCCGTGTCGATCTGGAGCACCAGCAACGCCGCTTTGCCCTTGTCCCAGATCTCCTTCACGCGGCCCTTGTTGATCACCTTCGCTTCCGGCGGAATCGGCTGATGGATCTCGAGGTCCTGCTCGCCGTGAAGCAGCATGGCGAAGTTGAAGTCGAGGCCCGGCGCGCTCCCGAGTCCCGACAGGCCACCGAAGACCGGGATGACCCCGAAGCTCGGGAGCACCTTGAGATTCTTCTCGTAGGTGTACTCGAGCTCGCCCGGGTCGATGGGGGGCACGCCCGCGCCAACGCCGAGGTGGTAGAGGATTACCTGGTCCTTGTCCCATTCGTACGTGCCCTCGCCCAGCTCGGCGCCGAGGGCCTTCGACGGATCGATCGGCATGGCGGCTCAGTCCTTCAGGGCTTCCATCACCGCCTTGGTCTCGTCGGCGATGCTGGTGGGGATGATGAAGGCGTCGGTGTTGCGAACCTGCTCGAAGTTGGCCGCGAGGTCGTCGACGGTGGGAATCGTTCCCTTGGGCGCGGTCCAGCCGTCGGCCATGCCGATGAAGATGCGCGCGTAGCGCCCGCCACCCACGTCGAATATCTCGTGGGTGAGCTCGCACTGGTCGGACACGAGATAGGCGACGAGTGGGGTCACGTAGTCAGGCGCCAGCTTGTCGGCGAGCGGCCCGAGCAGCGCCTCGGTGAGCCGCGTCTTGGCGATGGGAGCGATGGCGTTGCACTTGATGTTGTTCTTGGCGCCCTCGACCGCGAGGACGTTGCACAGACCGACGAGGCCCATCTTGGCGGCGCCGTAGTTCGTCTGGCCAAAATTGCCGAAGATCCCGGCGCCGGAGGACGCGAACACGATGCGGCCGTAGTTGTTCTCCTTCATGGAGCGGAACGCCGGCTGCGTCACGTAGAAGGCGCCTTTCAGATGGACGTCCAGCACGATCTCCAGATTCGCGGGCTCGAGCTTCACGAACGACTTGTCGCGCAGGATGCCCGCGTTGTTGATGAGGATGTCGACCCTGCCGAAGTTGTCGAGCGCGGTCTGGATGATCGCCGCGCCGCCTTCCGGAGTGGCAACCGAGTCGTAGTTGGCGACGGCGGTGCCGCCGGCCTCGTTGATCTCCTTCACGACCTCGTCGGCCATGGAGGAGCCGCCGCCGGTGCCATCGGAAGCGCCGCCGAGGTCGTTCACGACCACCTTGGCGCCGCGGGCGCCCAGTGTCAGGGCGTAGGTCTTGCCGAGGCCTCCACCGGCTCCCGTGATGACCGCCACGCGGTCGTCATAGCGAATCTCACTCATTCGGATGTTCCTTCCAGATCAAGGGGTTGTAGGCCCAATTGCGCTTCCGTCCGGTCGCCCGGACGGAGCCGTGGCGGGCCCGCACACGCGGGACCGCGGGGGCTTGGCGGCGCGGATCTTCTCGGGGCCCCGCGCACGCGGGCGAACGGGCCGCAGCATAGCCGATTCCCGTGTGCGCCGCGGGCCTCTTGGCGCGTTGGCAGCGGGCCGCGCGCGGTGGCAGCCTCGGCCCGGATAGGGGGGAGCCATTCCCAGGCGATGGAACATCAGCGCGGTGCTGCTCGTCGCCGCGGTCGCCGCGACGGCGCCGCGGGCGTCCGAGGTGGTGGCTCTCGCGGCGCCTCCAAACGCGCCTTGGCAGCCTCTCCGCTTTCGAAATGCCCCATCCGAGACTCGCTACTCCGCAGCGGAGCTCGACGGCGTCGCCGCGGTGCGGGCGGACAGCCACTGCTCGGCCTCGGCTCTGCGCCTGGCGCTCGGCGATCTGGATCTCCGGCGCACCCCGCGCCTGCGCTGGCGCTGGCGCGTCGACCGGCCCCTCGATGTCACCGACGAGCGCAGCAAGCGGGGCGACGACTTCGCGGCGCGGGTGTACGTGAGTTTCCGCTTCGATCCCGAACGCGCCTCCTTTCGTGAACGGATACAGCACCGGCTCGGGCGCCTGCTCTATCGAGGGGAGCCACCGGGCCGTGCCATCAATTTCGTGTGGGCGAGCCGCGCGGCGCCCGGCAGCCGCTGGGACAATCCCTACGTGCCGGAGTCCAAGATGCTCGTGCTGCGTTCGGGCGCCGCGAGGGGATGGCGCGACGAAGACGTCGACGTGCTCGACCTGTATGTCGCGCTGATCGGTGACGAGCCACCGCCCGTGCAGGGCATCGCCATCATGAGCGACTCCGACGACAGCTGTCAGCGGGGCACCGCCGCCTTTGCCGATTTCCGCTTCGAGAGCCGCGCCCCCGCGGTGGCACCGTAACCCGCGGAACCGGCGAAGCGTATCTGGGCATGCGAGGGACAACGTCGTACCCTCCGACCGACGGGAATCGATGCGCAACTCGAGCTTCGCAGACCACGTGGTGCGGGAAACCGGAGGGGCCCTGCGCCGAGGGCCGGTGACGGCGATGCAAATCAACGTGGGGCTGCGCTGCGACCTCGCCTGCCACCACTGCCACGTCGAGGCCGGGCCCAACCGCCGCGAGGCGATCGACCGCAAGACCGCAGATCGCGTCCTCGAGCTGCTCGAGCGCAACCCCGGCGTCGCGACCCTCGACCTCACCGGCGGCGCCCCCGAGCTCAACGACCACTTCCGTCACCTGGTTCGCGGCGCGCGCTCTCTCGGCCGCGGGGTGATCGACCGCTGCAACCTCACCGTATTCGACCAGCCCGGCCAGGAGGACACGCCGGAATTCCTGGCGAACCAGGGCGTGCGCGTGATCGCTTCCCTGCCCTGCTACACCACCGAGAACGTCGAACGCCAGCGGGGCCGAGGCGTGTTCGCGCGCAGCATCGCGGCGCTCGAGCGCCTGAACGCGCTCGGCTACGGTCGGGGCGATGTGTCGCGCGCCCTCGAGCTCGTCTACAACCCCCAGGGCGCGAGCCTGCCGCCGCACCAGGGCGAGCTCGAAACGCGCTACCGCGAAGAGCTGCGCGAGCACTTCGGCATCACCTTCGACCGCCTGCTGACCATCACCAACATGCCGATCAGGCGCTTCGCCCACGCGCTCGAGCGCGACGGGCAAATGGAGGCCTACCTCTCGCTGCTGGTGAACCACTTCAATCCGGACACGCTGCCGGAGCTGATGTGCCGCCGTCTGCTCTCCGTGAGCCACGACGGCTCCGTGCATGATTGCGACTTCAACCAGGCGCTTGCGCTGCCGCTCGGCGGCCGCGCGACGACGATCTTCGACCTCGGCGATTTCGACGAGCTGATTGGCACTCCCATTGCGACCGGCCCGCACTGTTTCGGTTGTACTGCCGGCAGGGGATCGAGCTGCGCCGGAGCGCTCGCGTGATCTCCGCGAAACCCGCGCAGCCCTCCGGCATCGGAGGGTCCATGGATCGGAACGCAGCGTGACCGGCATGGGGGGAGACGAAGTAGCCACTGCCGCGCAGCAGACCGCGCCCCGAGCGATCCCGTGGCTGCGCGTGGGAGTCGGCGCCGCGGCGCTGATCGGCCTGGTCGCGCTCGGCCGCGGCGCCGGCGGATACGTGCCGGAGTTCGCGGCCTGGGTCGAGGAGCTCGGCTTCTGGGGGCCGGCGGTGTTCGCGCTGGCCTACGTCGTCGCGACCGTGGCGTTCGTGCCCGGCTCGCTGCTGACCCTGGCGGCCGGGGCGATCTTCGGGGTGATCGAGGGAACCGTGCTCGTCTTCTTCGCGGCCACGGTCGGCGCGTGCCTCGCGTTTCTCGTCTCGCGACACGCCGCGCGCAGCGCCATCGAGCACCGCGTCGCCGGCAACGAGAAGTTCGCCGCCATCGATCGGGCGGTGGCCGTCGAGGGCCGCAAGATCGTGCTGCTGCTGCGCCTCTCGCCGGTGTTCCCCTTCAATCTGCTCAACTATGCCCTGGGTCTCACGCAGATACGCTTCTGGGACTACGCCATCGCCTCGGTGGGGATGCTGCCTGGGACGCTGCTCTACGTCTACTACGGCGCGTTGGCCGGAGAGGTCGCCGCGTTGGCGGGCGGCGCGGCAGTGCAGAAGGACGCGAGCTACTACGCGGTTCTCGGGATCGGACTGGTCGCCACCATTGCAGTGACGACCTTCGTGACGCGAACCGCGCGGCGGGCGCTGCGCGAAGTCACCGGCGAATGATCGAAGAGGCCGCATGACGATGACGGAGATCCATCCTCTCGACCGCTACAACCGCGAGTTGGTCGACAACGTCCACCCGAGAGACTGGCAGAACCCGGAACCCGCCGGACGCTACAACCTCGTGCTGGTCGGCGCCGGCTCCGCCGGGCTCATCACCTCCGCCATCGCGGCGGGGCTCGGCGCCAGGGTGGCGCTGGTCGAGCGGCACCTGATGGGCGGCGACTGCCTGAACGTCGGCTGCGTGCCCTCCAAGGGTGTGATCCGCGCGGCGCGCATGGTGGCCGAGGCGCGGCGCGCGGCGGAGCTCGGGCTCGCGGTGGCGCCCGGGGCACAGATCGACTTCGGCGCAGCGATGGAGCGAATGCGCCGCGTCCGCAGCCAGATCAGCTCGGAAGACTCCGCCGCGCGCTATCGCGATGAGCTGGGCGTCGACGTCTTCCTCGGCGACGCGCGCTTCGTCTCCGGAGACGCGGTCGAGGTGGACGGTGCCCGGCTCCACTTTCGCAGGGCCGTCATCGCGACGGGCGCGCGCGCATCGGCCCCCCCCATCGAGGGGCTCGCAGAGACGGGCTACCGCACGAACGAGACGATCTTCGAGCTGACCGAGCGACCGCGTCGTCTCGGCGTGATCGGCGCGGGCCCCATTGGCTCGGAGCTGGCCCAGGCGTTTCGCCGCCTCGGCAGCGAGGTGGTGGTCTTCGACCAGGCGGAGCACATCCTGCCCCGGGAGGACGCCGACGCCGCCGCGATCGTCCAGGAAAAGATGGTGTCCGAGGGCGTACAGCTCGTGCTGGGCTGCTCCGTCGAGAAGTTCGAGGCACGGGACGGCGCGAAACAGATCCGGGCGACGACTCGCGAGGGCGAGGTCCGGGAGTTTCCGGTGGACGAGATCCTCGTCTCCGTGGGCCGGGCACCGAACGTAGAGGGCCTCGGTCTCGAGTCGGCCGGCGTGGCGTTCGACGCCCGCCGGGGCGTCGGTGTGAACGACCACCTCCAAACGAGCAACCCGCGCATCTTCGCCGCCGGCGACATCTGCATGAATTGGAAGTTCACCCACGCCGCTGACGCGGCGGCCAAGATCGTGGTGCAAAACGCGCTCTTCCTCAAGACCAAGCGGCTGTCTTCGCTGGTGATGCCGTGGTGCACCTACACGGACCCGGAGGTCGCGCACGTGGGGCTCTACGAGCACGAGGCCCGCGAGCGGGGGCTCGCCGTCGACACCTTCCAGGTGCCGATGCGCGACGTGAACCGCGCCGTTGCCGACGGCGAGGAGGACGGATTCGTCAAGGTCCACGTGAAACAGGGGAGCGACACCATCCTCGGCGCCACCATCGTGGCGGCCCACGCCGGCGAGATGATCAGCGAGGTCACCCTCGCGATGGTGGGGAAGCTCGGCCTCGCTACCGTCCTCGACACCATCCACCCCTACCCGACCCAGGCCGAGGGCATCAAGCGCGTCGCCGGGGCCCACGCCCGGGGCCGCCTCACGCCGAGGGCGGCGAAGTGGCTGGCCCGCTACATGGCGTTCCGGCGCTGAGCGGCCACCTCACGCCGCGGGTGACGTCTGCCCGCAGCGGTATTGCGCCCACAAGCCGATCCACCCGAGCAGCGCGAGGTCTGCGAACAGCATGGGCGCGAAGGCCGGTGCGCCGTAGAGAAAGTTGTCGAGCATCGACTCCGCGGGACCGGCCCAATTGGCGGCGTTGTGCAGCGCGAGGCCGGCGACGCCCACCACGACCTGGAGCCCCATCACCGCGGCACAAGCCCGGAGTGCGGAACGGCTCATGGGAAAGAGCAACGCCGAGGCGAGAAAACCGATCGCGAGGGCCGAAGACGCCACCGCCAGCCACTCCTGCCACACGAAGAAGCCGTTCTGCGCGTGGTCGGCGAGGCTGAGGGCGAAGTTCCCGACGAATCCGCCCAGCGCCAGCACCAGCACCCACTGGACCCACTCGCGCTCGTCGCGCACCCGCATCCGCTCGAGCAGGATCAGCAGTCCCAGCCCGGTGTACGCGAGGGGCGCGGCGAAGGGCGCGGTGTAGACGAGATTGCGCAGGGTCCGCTCGCGGAAGAAGGTCCCCTCGAGGTGCAGCAGCAGGCCCGCGATGCCGACGCCGACCGCGACCCAGCCGATCGCCAGCGCCAGGATGCGCCCCAATCCGCGCTCGCCGGACCTGCGGCCGAGCCACCAGGACAGTCCGTAGAGCGGCGGCGCCACCGCCGAGAACGCGACGGGGATCCACTGGCTCGGCACGGCGAAGGAGTCGATCGCGTGCGCTAGCACGATGTCGGGCCCGAGCGACACGAGGTTGACCAGCACGAAGAGCTCCACGAGCCGGTGCGGCTCGAGGGCCCCCTCAATTCGGGAGGACGGTCCCGATCTCGCCATCGTCCCATTCACGTCGCATGGCTTCGGCCAGCTCGCGCAGCTCGACCATCTTCTGCAGCAGCTCGTAGTTGCCGTGCCACTGCACGAAATCGGCGCCGCCCATGAAGGCACCGTGCTTGGCGGTTCGCCCGTAGTAGTGCCACATGTCGAAGTAGACGAAGTCGATCCGCTGATCGAAGGGGGCCGGGGTCGTGATGCCATCGGCCGCCAGACCCTCCACCAGCTGCTTCGCCTCGAGTATCCGGGCGTTGGTGTCGCGGACCACCTGGTGGGCCTCGAGGAAGAAGCGGTCGATGTCCCGAGAGACGTGGCAGGATTGGCATACCTCCTTCATGCGCAGCTCGCCCTGGGCACCGCCGGGCCTCTTCTCCGAGAGGGGCGCGAACAGGAAGGTCGAGAGGCGCAGGGTGGTGTCGTGGGTGAACTGGAGCCCGTCGAGCCCGCTCATGTGACAGGTGGCACAGGTCGGCACGAACATGTCGGCGGTCGAAAGGTGCTTCGGGTCCGCCCGCAGATTCATCTGGGCGCGTTCTGCGTCGAAGAGCACGCCGTGCTTCGACTCGCGGTAGATCTCGACCTGCGCGTGGTCCGGCCCCATGTGGCACTGCCCGCAGGTCGCCGGCAGCCGGGCCAGCTCGAGCGAGGTGACATGGCGGGCGTGGCATTGGGTGCAGCTCCCGATGCTGCCGTCTGCGTTCGGGCGGCCAATGCTGTGACATGCGGCGCATCCCTTGCGGATGGCCGGCTCACCCTCCAACAACGCCAGGACGTTGGGAGGGCGATCCACCCAGCCGGGATGAAGATCCTCGGCGAATGCGATCTGCTCGGCCGTGAAGTCCCGGGCGCCGCGCACTGCGGCCCAAGCCGGCGCGGCGTGCCGGCTTCGGGCGAACTGCTGGTACTGGGTCGCGTGACACTGGGCGCAGTTCGCCGCTGTCAGCTCCCTCGCGATGGTGAAGCCGCGGTGCTCGAAAGGCTCCTGGTTCTCCCCGGGCTGGTGACAATCGAGGCAGTTCACGCCCTCCGCCGCGTGCCGACTCAGCTCGAACTGGTGGACGACGGCGCCGGTCTCGCGCCGGTGGCACTCTGCGCATTTGCCGGTGGCCCTCACCAGATCTGCGGTCGGCTGTCCGGTTTCCACCGCCGGTCGCTGGGAGTGGATGCCGAAGGCCGCGGCGAGCAGCGCCGTGGCGACTACGACCGCGAAGAATGCGCTGCGAAAGGCCATCGCCATCCCCCATCTGAACACGGCTCCGCCGTTCGGCGCCCCGAGGCCCGCATCAATCCGAACGCGCTCTCGCCGCGAGAATCGCCGCCACCAGACGTTCCGGTGCATCCGGAGGCGGCGGCCCGTCCGGGTCATCGCACAGAGACCTCCCCAGGCGGATCGTCTTCTGATACGTATCGAGATAGAGGACGCAGCTCGGACAGGCCTCCATGTGCGAATCGAAGGTCTCGCGCTGGCCCTTGGGCAGCTCCCCTTCCAGGTAGTCCATCAGGAAGTCCACGAATTCGCGGCAGTTCATGCGGAGTTCCTCCGGAATCGCGGCTCGAGCAGGCCCCGCAACGCCTGGCGAGCCCGGTGCAGGCGCGTCTTCACCGCGTTCTCGCTGATGCCTAGAAGCTGCGCGGACTCACTGGTGTCCAGATCTTCGATGTCGCGCAGCATCAGGACGTGTCGGTAGCTCTCGGGCAACCGTTCGATGCTCGAGAGCACCAGGGCCCGGGTCTCCTTGCTTCCGAGGATCTCGTCGGCGAGGGGGGACCACTCACCGGCGGGATGCGCCATGTGCCCGTCCTCCAGGAAGCCGGGCAGGAGTTCGTCGATCGACCCCTCGGGCTTGCGACGGCGTGTGCGCAGCTTCATCAGCGCCGCGTTGACGGTGATGCGGTGCAGCCAGGTGGACAGCCGCGCGCTGCCCTCGAAGCCGTCGATGGACCGAAAGGCGGACAGGAAGGCGTCCTGCACCGCGTCCTGGGCGTCGTCCTCGGTCTCGAGGTAGCGCCGGGCGACGCTCAACATACGCCCGGCATTCTGGCGAACCAGCTCTTCGAAGGCGCGGTCTTCGCCGGCCCGCAGGCGGGCCAGCAGCCCGCGCTCGTCGAAGGGGATCGCGGGCCCCGGCACCGCAGAGATGGATTTCGCCACACGCCAACGCTACCACGGGGCTGCGGGCCGCGGGGCCGGAAAGAAGCGGGCGGTGGCGCGATCGGTGTCGCGCCTTCGGCGCCCGCCAGAAAGAGGGACGCGATCCGTCGGGAGTCCCGGTACCCTCGCAACGAGGGATCCCGAACGAGGCGGGCTGACATGCGCGCCGCGACGTGAGGAGTTCGCCTTGTCCATCCTGAAGAAGCTCCTGGGCGCCGCGGAAGCGGCTGAGAAACGCGGCGTCGACGCCGACACCCAGACCGTCCGCCGCATCGCCTCCGAGCTCGACCGGCTCCCGCTGGAGACGGCCAGGTATCTCGCCGCCTTCGCCTACGTCCTGGCCCGGGTCGCCCACGCGGACCTCGAGATCGACGACTCGGAGATCCACGAGATGGAGCGCATCGTGGGGTCGCTCGCGTCGCTCTCGGAGTCCGAGGCGGCGCTGGTGGTGCAGATCGCGAAGAGCCAGGCGCTGCTGCTCGGCGCGGATGGCTGGTTTACCCTCGACATCCCGCTCT
>JBHHVG010000073.1:0-10230 GCA_046754165.1 Myxococcota bacterium | reverse complement strand
CAGGTCGGTGATGTGGTCGGGCTTGCCGTCATGCCCATCGCCGATCTCATTACGCCTGGGGTTCGCGATGGCGCGCATCCGGAGTGCGCCCGCGGCGGGCTCCGTACGGTGGGTCGCCGGCTCCTTCAGCACGACACCGGCATAGACGAGGTTGACCGCCGCCAGCCCGGCCGCGCACAGCATCGGTGTCCCGTAGCCGTAGCGGGCGAGCCAGCCGCCGAGCGCGGGGCCGAACAGGAAGCCGACGCCGAAGCAGGCGCCCACCATCCCCATCCAGCGGGTCCGCTCGTGCTCCTCGGTGACATCTCCGATATACGCCGTGGCGACGCTGATGTTGGCCGCGAAGATTCCACTCAGTACCCGCGCGACGAAGAGCTGGGCCAGCGATTCCGCCAGGCCGAGAATCACGAGGGATCCGCAGGTCCCGGCGATCGTCCACAACATCACCGGGCGTCGTCCGACGCGATCGGCAAGCCGCCCCCAGAGCGGCGCGAAGATCGCCTGCATGGCCGCGTGGCTGGTGAGCAGGAGGCCGAGCACCAGGGCGTTGGCGCCGAATGCGTCGGCGTAGAACGGCAGGACCGGCAGCACGATGCCGAAGCCGATCAGATCGATGACGATGACGCTGAAGAGGACCGGCAGGGTGGCTTTGTGGCGCGGGGGAGACATGGGAAGCGGAGTCTAACGTCCGTGACGCCGGGCGCCCGAGCCGAGGCGCATCAGTCGAAGTGAAGCGTCACGTACGCGCCGATCCGGTGGCCTCGGAAATCGTACGCCTCGAGGTTGGAGTCGTGGTCGGTGAAGGCGTATTCGACGGAGGCGGCGAGGTGCTCGCTGATCGGCCTGCCGACCGCGAGATAGGTGCGCCAGATCCTGTCGTGGCGGCGGAATCCCGGCAGGGAATACACCTGGTTGGGCACCACCACGCTCGGGTTGGGAAAGGACGGGACGTTGCGCGCTCCCTGGAACAGGAAGGTCACGTTGGCGTTGAGCGTCGCGCCGAAGGGAAGCGCCGTGGTCCCCTCGATCCACAGCTCGTGGGACTGGTTGTGGAACTCAGCGCCGTCGGGGATGTAGTGCTGGTAGACGTAGCCCCCGCGGATCTCCGTATCGTTGAGGTCGAAGCGGACCCGATGCTCGCCGGCGAAGACGAAGCCCCAGCCGCTGCGATCGCGCCGCGGGCCATCGAATTTCTGGAAGGGGCCGCATGGCCTGCTCGAGGGCGTTCCGGGGGGTGACACGCACAGTCCGTCGATCGGCGTGTCCTCCGTGGGGACGTCCGGCAGCGCGAGATGGAAGTCGTAGTCGTAGTACTCCATGCGCACTTCCGTGTTGCCAGCCTCTCCCCACGTCTTGTAGAAACGCGGCCCCACGCTGTGCGTCGTTGCGAAGCGGCTCTGGTCGACCCAGGAGTAGCCGAAGTCGTAGCGCAGCCGGAGAGCCCAGGTCTCCGCGAACTTCCAGTCCAGCCAGCTCGCCAGCGTCGGGTAGTGGGTATCGAAATCCTCGTCCGAATAGGCGGAGCCCCAGTAGGACCCGGCCAGTCCCCCGGCGAAGCGCTCCGTCTCGAAGATCTCGGCTCCGGCGTCCGTGAACCAGACCCCGCCCCCATGGCTGTTGTGGGCGATCTCATCCGGAGGGCCGAGCCCGTTCCCCATCAGCGTCGTCTGCTCGTCCCATTCCGGTCCGGCCGTGATTCGGAGCCAACGGTCGCGCGCAGAGGCCTCCCCGCCGACGGGCCACGGCAGATCTGTTCGGAAGGGCGCCGCGGTCATTGCGTCTCGGGCCTGCTCTCGTCTCACGCGTTGGATCGAGAACATCGCGCCGCGGTCGTCTTGGTCCTCGGGCGGTGCGCCGACAGCGGAAGCCGCGAATGTGACGGCTGTGACCAGGACCGGGAGGACGCGCGCGCAGCACGCGGCCAATCGCAAGACATCGCGCATGGGAGTTGCCTCGGAGGCGGGTCTGTGAAGGAGTTCGATCTGCCCGCAGTATCGAGCACGGTCTTCTGCGGGTCAACCGGGGCCGCGGCTGTGCGCGTGCCGCTCGATCGCATTGCAGAGGCCGCCGCGGGCCTGGGGTTCGGGCGATTCAGATCGCGTTATAATGGGCCGTCCAGCAATCACGCGAACTGGGAAGTTTCGCCACAGATGGAACATTTCGCCGTTCAGCTCCCGACGGGTGCACCGTTGTCCCTGGTGAACCTGCTGATCAATCTCGCGATCGGGGTCCCGCTGGCGCTGATCCTCCGCTGGCACTTCGAGCGCTTCGGTTCGACCCTGTCGAACCGCGAGGAGTTCGCCCAGGTCTTCCCCTTCATCCTCTTGACCACCACGCTGATCATCACCATCGTGAAGTCGTCGCTCGCCCTCTCGCTCGGGCTCGTCGGTGCGCTGTCCATCGTGCGCTTCCGCACGCCCATCAAGGAGCCCGAAGAGCTGGCCTACCTCTTCTTCTCGATCTCCATGGGCCTCGGTCTCGGTGCAGACCAGACCGTTCCGACGGTCGTGGCGGGCCTCGTGATCCTCACCGTCATCGCAGCACTGCGCATGACCCGGCGGAGGAGCGAGAAGACCAAGCTCTACCTCTCGGTCGATCTCGAGGGGCCCGGTGGAAATCCCGACCGCATCGATTCCCTCAACGAGTTGATTGCCAGACACGTGCGCGCGAGCGACCTCCGCCGCCTCGACGCGCGGGACGGCGGCCTGGAAGCTACCTACTTCGTCGACGTCGACGAGTCGAACCGCCTGTCTGCGCTGATCGACGAACTGAACCGGGCCGTCCCCGGAATCGGCGTCTCCTTCATCGACCAGAGCCGGCTGCCTACCGTCTGACCCGGGCTTCGTGAATCATGCGGGTCGCGTCCAGACGCGGCATGGGGGCGATTTCACCGTGGTGAGGGTTTCGGCGGGCTCGAGTCCGCCCGCTCGCGAGAGGGTTGCGCAGGGTCGCAGAAGGCGGCGTGCGCTCTTCGGGGCGCTCGGCGCCGCGTCCATCGCGACAGGAGTCTTCGCGATCACGGGAGAGCTCGGACGCGATCTGCGCGACCGGACGGGAGCCGCGTCGACACCAGGCGCCCTGCGCGCGGTCGGGTTGGCGCCGCTGCACTGGCTCCGCGCCCTCGTCAGCGACGTCCCCGTCGACCGCCTGTCCCTCGACATCAGGTTCAAGCACCTCCACCGACTCCACGAGAAGCGCGACGACGCCCTGCGTTCCGGCATCCTCGTGCCCCGCGACGCGGACGTGGTCCCCGTCGGCCTCCGGAGCAACGGAGAGGAGGTCTCGGCGCGGCTGCGCCTCGCCGGAAACGATCCGGAGCTATTGCGGGGGGAGAAGTGGCCTCTCCACGTCCGCACGCGCGGAAACGGGCACGTGAAAGGGATGCGCCGATTCACGCTGTGGGCTCCGGAGGCCCGCGGCCACGGCGCAGAGCAGGGGTTTCTCGATCACGTCCGGCGCGAAGACGTCCTGGCCCCGCGCAGCCTGATCGTCGACGTCACGCGCAACGGCAAGCACCTGGGGTTGATGGCGCTGGTGGAGTCCCCGTCGACCGAGATGCTCGCGAGCCAACAGCGCCGCGACGGTCCGATGCTGCGCTTCGACGCCGCCCCGCGCGCGCGGGGACGGCCCACCGATGTGTCCGTGATCTCCCCCCTGCGACCCGCGGCCGTGGCCCGATCGCGCAGGCTCGAGCGCGCTTTCGAGACCGCCGACGGGCTGCTGCGCGGCTTCCTGGCCGGTGACCTCCCCGCCGGCGCGGTGTTCGATGCGGAGCGGATGGGCCGCTACCGGGCCCTGGCCGAGCTGTGGGGGGTGCCGTCGCCGTTCGGGTGGAGGACCCTGCGTCTCTACTACAACCCGCTCACGGCCCGTCTGGAGCCGATTGCGCAGGCGGCGGGTCCGGGCCTTCGGCCTGTGGACGACCCCCACGACGAGATCGCGCAGCCGCTCGCGGATCGGCTCGCGCTCGATCCGGACCTCCGCTCGGCCTACTCCGCCGCGATGGCCCGCATCGCGGCCGCGATGTCGACCGAGACCTTCGCAACAGACCTGGCCGAGCGCGACGGCGCACTGCTGCTGCTGCTGCACCGTGAATACCCGCTGCGGGCGCCCTTCGATCCCCGAGCGATCCTGCGCCGTGCCGGCACCCTCGCCAACCGCGTGAGGACATCCGGCGGCGTCCCCGCCGCGCCGCGCGTCGCCGACCGGCTCGACGGTGGAACCGCGCTCGCGTTGCCTCGCCCCGGTGTCGAAGCGGTGCTCGCACAGCACGCATTCCTGTCCTTCGACGCAGCCGCCCGCGAGCTGCGCGCGGCGGCAGGTCGTTGGGACGTCGATGGCTCGCTGATCCTCCCCGAGCACGTCGGGCTGAGGCTGCCGGCCGGGACCGTGCTGCGCTTCCAGAGCCGACAGGGGCTGATCGCCCGCGGTCCGCTCACCTTCCTCGGAACCGAGGCCCGTCCCGTGGTCCTCGAGGGCCCCCCGGGCCGCAAGCGATCGGAGCTGTGGTCCGGCGTCTACGTCGTCGAGTCGCCGCGGCCGTCGCGCTGGAGCCACGTGGTCGTGCGCAACACGGCCGGCTTCAAGCGCAACGGCTGGTCCCTCTCGGGCGGCGTGGTGTTCCGGAAGGCGCGGATCGACATGGAGGACTGCACCTTGTCGGGCAACCGCAGTGACGACTCCCTCAACATCGTGCGCTCGGAATTCTCGTTGACGAACGTCACGATCGTCGAGTCGGAATCCGACGGCTTCGACGGAGACTACGTGAACGGATCGATCAACGGCGGCCTCATCGCCCGCGCGGGGGGAGACGCCATCGACGTGGGCGGGTCGCGCGTCGATGTCCGCGGAACGCGTCTGGTCGATATCCGGGACAAGGCCATTTCGGTCGGAGAGCGCAGCCATCTCTCCGCCCAGGCCGTCGCGATCGAGAACGCTTCCATCGGCGTCGCCAGCAAGAACGGCTCCGAGACACGGATCACCGACTCGACCATCGAGGGCATCTCGGACGTCGCGCTGGTCGCCTACGCGAACCGCCCCGAGTACGGCCCTGGCCTCCTCATCGCCAGCGACAACCGCATCACCCGCGCCAACCTGGCGGCATTGTCGCAGTCGGGAAGTCGTCTGGTCCTCGACGGCAACGTGCAGCCGGACTTCGACATCGCCATCGATCGCCTCTACAGAGACAGAGAGAAAGACCGGTGAACGGCGTGATTCCCGAGGACGCGCGCTTCGAGGTGAAGTTCGTCGCCGAGGCGACTCGCTACCACGATCTCGAGCGCTGGATCCTGTTGAACACGGCGGGATTCAAGACCACCTATCCACCTCGTCGCGTGAACAACGTGTACTTCGACACCCCGGACCTCTTCAGCTATGCCGAGAACCTGTCCGGCACGAGCGACCGGGCCAAGGTCCGCCTGCGCTGGTACGGGGGCAGCACGACCCCGGAGTCGACGGTTCTCGAGGTGAAGCGGCGGAGAAACCACCTGGGCTGGAAGCATCACTTCGACGGGGGTCCGGCCGACTTCCGCGCCGACTCCTGGATCGCACTCCGGCGGCAGCTCGGCAGCCATCTGGCCCCCGAGGGGAAGATCTGGCTCGACGCCCACCCGACGCCCGTGCTGATCAACCGCTACGACCGCCAGTACTTTGAAACCCCCGAGGGGAAGCTGCGGGCGACCTTGGATCGTCACCAGGCCGTCTTCGACCAGAGGGTCCAATCGCGCCCAAACCTGCGTCAACGCGCAAATCTTCCGGATACAGTGGTGGTCGAGATCAAGTTTCGCCGCTCGGACCACCGCTTCGCGGCCCCGGTGATCGAGGGTCTTCCGGTCCGCGTGAGCCGCAATTCGAAGTACGTGATCGGGGTGCGCGCGATCCTGCAACCGCTCGGGGGCTGAATGCGTAGTTCTGGGTCGGACCCTCTCCGCCGGTTGGAGGGGTGCCGAACATCCGGATCTTGCGGTTCGAGACCCGAATTTCACCAAGAATCCTGTATGTTGTGCGCCAAACGTCGACACCGTTGGGGTGAGTAGGAGCCCGCGCGAGAAGGCCACAAGCTGCGGCACGGCTCCCGCCCCCCGCCCGGGATATGGAAGCGTTTCCAGAGTTGCAATGAGCTTGTCAGAGAAGACGCGTGCGCGTCTCGTCGTGCTGAATATCGCGCTGTGGTTCGTGGCGGGAATTGCGTCGCTCTCCCTGCTCGGCGGGCCACGCGGCGCTGTCGCGACCTATCTCCAGCCCGTCCAGGACGAGCTCGGCGGCTGGTTCGGCCTCGCCCTCGCGGCCGCCGGCGTCGGCGAGGCGCCGATGCCGACCTACTCCCTCGAGATCGAGCCCCGCGTCTTTCGCGCCGCAGAGGTGATGGGGCGCGCCGCGCAGGGCAACGGCACCGCCCGCGACCCGTGGTGGTTCCCGGCCCGCTTCGGCGCGGAAGGGCACAGCTACGATGTGGATCTTCGCTTCGACCGCTCCGCGCGAACGGGCCGGCCCGTCCTCGAACGGTCCTGGCGCGTGCGCTTCCGCGGAGACGAACGCTACCGCGGCCTGCGCGAGTTCGACCTGACCCCCGCGACCGAGCTGCGCCACGCGATGAATCTGGTCGTGCGTGAGAGTGCCCGCAGCCTCGGGTTGTTGGCTCCGCCGGGTGGCTTCGCGACGCTGCGCATCAACGGCGCGTCGGCGGGTCCCTTCTTCTGGAGCGAAGGGGCGAGCAATGAGATGCTCGAACGCCTCGGTTACCCGAAGGGCGAGATCCTCGAGCCGCGCATCGGCGCGTCGCCGGCGTCCCCGCTTTCCGGCGGCGCGAACGCGATCGGACTCGCGCACTACGAGGCCTCCATCGAGCGCGACGCAACGGACGGCCCGGGCGCCGATCGACTGGCGCGGCTCGTCGCGCTGACCGGGAACGCCGGCGATGCCCAGTTTCACCAAGTGCTTCCGCAGATCCTCGACATCGACAAGTTCCTGCGCTGGAACGCGCTCGTCGCGATCGCCGGCGACCCCGTGGCAGACGGCGTCCACCGCCTCAGCTGGTTCTTCGATCCGGTGACGGGGCTCCTCGAGCCCGTCGTGAGCGGCATCGACCGCGCGGCGGCCGTTCCCGCGGGCCTGGCGCTCGAGACCCCTTGGACCAGCCGATTGGCCGAGCGGGTGCTCCGCCAGCCGGCCTTCCGGGCGCGCCACAACGAGATCCTGTGGCAGATGGTCAGCGGCCAGAGCTTCGATGTCGCCCGGGAGTCCGACGCGCGGCTCGGAGACGTGCTGACACAGCTCGCCAAGGTCACCGGCTCTCCGACACAGCTCGGAGCGCTGCGCGAAGCCGCCGAGTTCCGCCGCGACACGCGCCGGGGAGTGGCGGAACGGGCCGCGGCGCTGGGCTCGGCCCTCGCGGCCTCCCAGGTCGACACCACGCCACATCTCGAGGTCGCCAAGGGCGCTCCGGTGCTGACCCTCGAGGTGCGGCCCGAGGGTCTCGCACGGATCGAGCTGTCCGAGCTGCGCTTCGAACTCGGCGCCGCCCAGTTGGAGAACCGCAAGCCGGCGTCGATTCGCCTGACGGACCCGACCGGCGGACTGCGTCGGTCCGTCTCTGCGGAGCCGCGGGTGATCGGCAGCTCCGTCGCGCTCCTGCCGAAAGGTCTGCTCCTGGACGCCGACCCCGGGAACGAATCCCCGTGGACGGTGCAGATCGCGCTGCCGTTCCTGTCCGCCGACGCCTGGACGCGCAGCGGCAGCTTCCGGGCGATCGACGTGGTGTATCGCAACGCCGTGACCGGTACAGCGCTGCCGGCGGCCCATCTGCTCGACGGCGAGAAGCTGGCCCAGCAACAGGGCGACGGACTCCGCGCCCTCTTCCGGCCCGTCGAAGACGCGATCGCTGCTTCCGGTCTGCCCCTGCTGCTGCGCGGCGACGAGGTCGTCATCCCGGCCGGCCAGCACCGGCTGACCAGGACCCTGGTGGTGCCGCCTTCCCATCGGCTGCGCATCGAGGCCGGCGCGACCCTCTCGCTCGATCCAGGTGTAAGCATCATCGGCTTCCGGCGGCTCCGCGCCGAGGGCACGGCGGCGGAGCGGATCGTCCTGCGGGCCTCGGATCCGTCCCGTGGCTGGGGGACGCTCGCGGTCTCGCGTGCCCCGGAAACCTCGAAGCTCAGCTTCGTGACCGTCTCCGGCGGGTCGAGCGTCGAGTTCGCCGGCATCGAGTTCGACGGCCAGCTCTCCTTCAACGCCTCGGATGTGGTCATCCAGGACAGCGAAATCCAAGACGCCCGGGATGCGGACGGTCTCAGCGTGAAGCGCGCCCGGTTCGAGGTGGTCCGGACCCAGTTCGTCACCAACGAATCGGACGGTCTGGATTCCGAGTGGTCCGTCGGCGTCGTCCGAGAGAGCCTTTTCGTCAACAACGGCGACGACGGCCTCGACCTCGCCGATTCCGAAGTCGAAGTCGAAGCCTCCGCCTTCCGCTGGATGGGGGACAAGTCGATCAGCGCCGGCGCGCGCAGCCGCGTGTCGATCGCCTCGACCCAGCTCTCCGACTCGGACATCGCGATCGCATCGAAGGAAGATTCCCGAGTCGACGTCCGGGACACCGAGTTCCGGCGCAACCGCCTGGGCTTCGCGCTCTACCGCGACAAGCCGGTTTTCGGTGGCGGCTCCGGCACCGTCACCGGCGGCGTCTTCGCGCGCAACGACCGCGATTTCTCGGTCGAGCCCGGGTCGAATCTCGAGCTGATCCACGTCCAGCGCGAGCCGGCTCCGGCGGGAGACGCGCTGATCGGCGCCCTCGCCCTGCGGCGCGTGGTCACTCGGTCTCCCTGACCCAGTTCAGCATGTTGTAGAGATCGATTCCGCTGAACGGGAAGAAGCGGTACTCGATCCTCTCGCTCTCCCGGTCGGCGCCGAGCCGGCCCACCGCATCCCGGCGCTCGGGCAGGTTGTGCTCGTCCTCGAAGGCCTTGTGAATCCGGGCCTCGACCACGAGCTCGTTGCGAGCCACGAGATCCGCCGTTCCCGCCTGCTCCAACAGGGTGGACAGGATGACCGGGTCGAAGGTGTCGCCGGACTCGAAGGCCGTCCGGTACAGCGCCTCGACCACGAGCCTCAGGCGCTCCGGATCCGCGTCGGCTGCCTCGGCCCGCCCGAGCAGGCCGAAGACCGCCTGCGAGCGCCGGATCACCGAACGCGTGTGGCGACCCGTGAGCCTTCGACGGGCTCCCAGCACCTGCTTCGACATGCTGGGCTCGAGCAGCGCACGTTCGCGCTGGAGAGCGGCCTCCGTCAGTCCGAGATTGCGCGCCAGCAGCTTCCAGTACCCGTCACGGTCGATACGGTACAGCCGTTCGATGGCTCCCGCGTGAAGGCGAACGGCCCCTTCCGTCAGCATTCGCTTCCAGCGCCCGTCCGCTTCGCCGCTGACCTCCCAGTCCATCGCCTCGAACTCGTCGACCAGATAGGTCTCTCCGGACCCGAGACCCTCGAGCAGGTCGTAGTAGCTGTCGAGCTCGCTGCTGTGGGTATTGAGATCGTCGATGGCGTAGTTCACGATCACGATCGGATCCCCGTCCGGCGCACCCCGTGCGCCGAGAAATCCCGTCACCTTGAACTCCTGCGTCTCGCCGTTGTCGAGGAACGCCCAGGAGAACTTCCGCCGGCGCTCGGCCTGCCTCTCCTGGCGCAGCACCTGCCCTGCCCGGTCGGAAATCGTGATCTTCTCCTCGTGCGCGCGCATCCGCCAGGACGCGAAGAGGATGTTCCACCACGCGCCGCTGGTGCGGAACTCCGACTCGGCGCTGCGGGGATCGCCGAGCAGGATCTTCTCGCGCTCGCGGAAATCCGCCCGGCCCACCATGCGCTCGAAGATGGGATCGCCATCGTCGCCGGCCACGTCGAGCTTGCTGCCGTCGACTGTCCAGACGTCTCCCCTCAGGGCGCCGTCCGAGGTGCCGCCTCCGAGGAAGGGGATCTGCAGGATCCGCAGCTCCACGAAGATCCGGGCGTTCCGCTCGCGATAGCTGGGCCGGTCGACCCAGATGATGGGGTCGGCGTGCCGGCGATCGATGACGCTGCGGTGGGCGACTACCCGGTTCTGGTCCGCGTCGACCCCAAAGGGCGCAAAGAACGGGCCCTGGTCCGTGCTGACCCGGAGCCCCTTCTTGACGGTCCATTCCCGAAACAACACGTACTTCTCTGGGAGGTTGCCCTTCCAGACGTCGTAGGGCAGCAGGAAGT
>JBHHVG010000072.1:0-10396 GCA_046754165.1 Myxococcota bacterium | reverse complement strand
ATCACGCGACGTGCGGTGAGATTCACGATCACGCCGCGCGCGAGAGCCCGTGCCGGAATCGACGCGGCCTCGTTGGCATCGTGCAGCACCAGCCCGACCAGCAGGCCGCGGCCGCGCACGTCGTCGACGAGGTTCGGGTTGCGCGCCGCGAACTCCCGAAGCCTGTCGAGCAGCGCCGCGCCGAGCCTCGCCGAGCGCTCGATCAGCCGTTCGTCCTCGACGACCTGGAGCACGGCGTTGGCGGCTGCGCAGGCCAGGGCGTTGCCGCCGAAGGTGGTGCCGTGGTCACCGAGCTGCACGGTCTCTGCGACCACTTCGGTCGCGAGGAATGCGGCCACCGGGAAGCCCCCGCCCAGCCCCTTGCCCAGGGTGAGGATGTCCGGCACCACTCCGTCGTGCTCGACGCCGAGCATGGTCCCGGTCCGACCGATGCCGGTCTGCACTTCGTCGGCGATCAACAGCGCGCCGTTGGCGTCGCAGATCTCGCGCAGGCCCGCGAGGTAGCCGTCCGGAGGGACGTTGACGCCGCCCTCGCCCTGGACCGGCTCGACGATGATTGCGGCCGTCTCGCCGTCCACGGCCTTGGCCGCCGCGTCGAGGTCGGCAAAGGGAATCAGCGTCGGATCGCGCAGGAGGGGCAGGTAGGGCGCGCGGTGCACGGCCTGGCCGTTCACACCGAGGGCGCCGATGGTGCGGCCGTGGAAGGAGTTCTCCGTCGAGACGAACTTCGTCCGCCCCGTGGCGCGATGGGCCAGCTTGATGGCCCCGTCCACCGCCTCGGTGCCGGAGTTCACGAGGAAGGAGCGCGTGATGCCGTGCGGCGCGAAGCCGGCGAGGCGCTCGATGAGTTCCGCCTGGGGCAGCGTGTAGAAGATGTTGCTGGTCTGCATCAGCCGGCCGGCCTGCGAGGAGATCGCCCGGACCAGGGCGGGATGGCAGTGACCGATGCTCGTCACCCCCCAGCCCGCGATGAGATCCGTGATCTCCCGGCCGGACACGTCCTTCACCCGGGAGCCCGAGCCCTCGACCAACGCCACCGGATGGCGCTTGACCACCGGCAGGAAATGGCGGGCCTCTCTGCGTGCGACCTCGTCGAAATCCATGGAATGGGTCTCCGCCGAACTTGGGATACAGTCGCTCACGATAGAACGGAGTCTCCCGGTGAGCGACATCATCCTCCTCGAAGGCATCCAGATCCCCGCGGCCCTGGGCGTGACGGCGGCGGAGCGCCGCATGCGCCGTCCGGTGACCCTCGACCTCCAGGTGGTCCGCGACCTCGAGAGCGCCGGGCGCAGCGATCAGATCCGGCAGACCATCCACTACGAGCGGATTTTCGAGGTCGTGGAGGATGTGGCCGGCAACCACGAGCACCGCCTCGTGGAGTCCCTGGGGGAGCGGATCGCCGAGGCCCTGCTGTCGAAGTTCGACATCGAAGCCGTCACGGTCACCGTTCGGAAACCACAGCCAATCGCCGGGGTTCTCGACTACGCCGGTATCCGAATCACCAGGGTTCGCAAGTAGTTGAGACCATCCCGGGCGGCAAATTTTACGGTAATCAGATCAGGAAATTGAGATGGAAAGCGGCTGCGTTAGTCTGCCGTCCATCCGAATCCAGCGGGAGTCTCATGGCCGCCCCCAAGCCGGCACCGCCCCCGGTCACCCTCGCCAGCGGCGCTGCCGTGGCCGACATGTCGGCCAACGAGCGGATCAAGGTCGACAGCCAGGGCCTCTTCTACGTCTCCGCCAAGGGCGAGGTGCACACCTTCCTCGACGAGATCGAGGCCCTCGACCGCGGCGAGGCCGAGACCCTCTCCGGCCAGGCCAAGGAGATCTCGAAGTTCTTCGGGATCTACCAGCAGCAGGCCCGCGGCGATCGCGGCAAGAAGCTCAAGGACTTCTTCTTCATGGTCCGCATCAAGGCGCCCGGCGGGGGCGGCTTCACGCCGGACCAGTGGCGCGCCCTCGACGATGCCGCCGACCACTTCGCCGACGGCACCCTGCGCATCACGTCCCGTCAGGGCATCCAGTACCACCACGTCTACGGGCCCAAGGTCGCGCCCCTGATCCGCCACCTGAACCGCCACTACCGCGACCACGGAACGCTCTCGGCCTGCGGCGACGTGAACCGCAACGTGATGGGCTCGCCCATCGACGGCCTCGACCCGGAGCACGACGTCGGCGGCAAGCAGCTGTGCGAGAAGATCGCCGAGGAGCTCGCACCCCGGACCAGCGCCTACTTCCAGATCTTCCTCTCCGACGAGGAGGGCCGCAACGTGAAGCCCGTGTCGTCGGACGAGCCGCTGTACGGCCCCTCCTACCTGCCGCGGAAGTTCAAGGTCGGCATCGCACACCCGACGGACAACTCGATGGACGTACTGACCCAGGACGTCGCCTTTGTGCCGGTTCCCGTCAACGGTCGCGCCGACGGTCGCCTGTGGGATCTCTACAGCGGCGGCGGGCTCGGGCTCACCCACAACAGGCCCTCGACCGCGGCGCTGCTCGGCCAGTACCTCGGGCGTCTCGACCGCAGCCAGATCGTCGACGCAGTCAAGGGCATCATGACGCTCCAGAAGGAGCACGGCGACCGAAAGAATCGCCGTCAGGCGCGCTGGAAGTACACGATCCGCCGCCTCGGTCTCGACGCCGTCAAGCGGGAGCTGGCCGACCGCTTCGGCGTCGCGCTCCGGGACGCCCCGCCGGTACCGCTGCCGCCGATGAACCTGCACCTCGGCTGGCACGAGCAGCGCGGTGGCGACGGCTACTACGGCATCTCCGTCGAGAATGGGCGCGTCACGCGGGAGCTGCGACAGGGCATCCGCGCCGCCGTAGACGCCTTCGACCTCGATGTCCGCCTGACGCCCCAGCAGGACATCCTGCTCAGCGGCGCGCCGGACCACGCGGCCCTCACGAAGCTGCTGGCGGAGCGCGGCGTCCGTGATCCCGCGTCGGTGTCGCGGGTCCGCGCGAACTCGATGGCCTGCCCGGCGAAGCCGACCTGTGGCCTGGCGATGACCGAGGCCGAGCGCATCCTGCCCTCCTATATGGACGCCCTCGAGGATGCGGGCCTCGGCGACGTCGACGTGGTCATCCGCATGACCGGCTGCCCGAACGGCTGCGCCCGCCCGCCGACGGCGGAGATCGGCATCTTCGGCTACGGCAAGGACGAGCATGTCGTACTCGTCGGCGGATCCCGCGAGGGCACCCGCATCGCGCGGGAGCTGTACGCCCGCGTGCCCGGCGAGCAGATGATCCGGGTGTTGGCCGGTCTGGTGAAGGCGATTCGCGATCACAACCCCGGGGGACTTCCGGCGGGCGAGTTTCTCCATCGCACCGACTCCGAGCAGCTGCGGGCGTGGGTCGGCGTGGCGGACGCCACCTAGATGCCGGCCGAAGGCGCACTCGGGCGGGCCGAGGCGGAGCGCATCGTCGCCGCGGCGGTATCCGACGGTCGCCTGCCGCGCGAGCAGGCCCTGCGCCTCGGCAACCACCTCGCCGCGCCCGGCATCTTCGACGCGCTGCTCGCGGCGGCCAGCGAGAGCAAGCGCCGCGGCAAGGGCGATGTGGTGAGCGTCTCCCGCAATCTCTTCATCCCGTTGACGAACCTGTGCCGGGATCGCTGCGCCTACTGCACCTTCGCCAAGCCCCCGGAATCCCCCGACGCCCGGACCTACAGCCTCGACGAGGTGGCCGACGCCGTGCGCGGCGGCGTCGCCAGTGGCTGCATCGAGGCGCTCTTCTGCCTCGGCGACAAGCCGGAGATCGCCTACAGATCGCACCGCCAGTGGCTGGCGGCGCGCGGCCTCGAAACCACGGCCCAGCACCTGGTGCAGGCGTGTCGCGTCGCATTCGAGGGCGGCATGCTGCCGCACACCAACGCCGGCATCCTGTCCGGCGAAGAGATGACGGAGCTGCGGCGCTGGAACGCGTCGCTCGGCCTGATGCTCGAGTCGACCAGCCGGCGGCTGCGCCAGAAGGGCGGGGCCCACTTCTACGCGCCGGACAAGGACCCGGCGGTGCGCGTGCGCATGCACGAGGAGGCCGGCGAGCTCGGGATTCCGTTCACCAGCGGCATCCTGCTCGGGATCGGCGAGAACGTCGCCGAGCGGGTCGACACCCTGCTGACTATTCGCGACATCGACGACCGCTTCGGCCACATCCAGGAGGTGATCGTCCAGCCGTTCCATCCGAAAGACGACACGCCGATGCGCGGCATCTCCCCGATCGGCAACGAAGAGGTCGCCGCCTGGATCGCCCTGGCCCGCCTGATCCTGGGACCCGACATGAACGTCCAGGCTCCGCCGAACCTGGCTCCGGACGTGCTCGAGCTGCTGCTGCGATCGGGCCTCAACGACTGGGGCGGCGTATCGCCGCTGACGATCGACTTCATCAACCCCGAGGCGCCGTGGCCCGAGCTCGCCCTGCTGCGCCGGCGGACGGAGGCGGCCGGCCAGCGGCTCGTCGAGCGCCTGCCGGTCTATCCCCGCGACCTGCTCGATCGACCCGAAACCCTCGACCCGGTGGTACGCGAGGCGGCCCTTCGCCTCGCCGACGCAGACGGATACGCCAGGCCCCGCCCGACGGGGACGCGCGTGGAGGCCGCATGATCCTCGAACGCCTTTTCTCGGACGTGAGCCCGGACGTGGTGAAGCGGCTCGACGGGGCCCTCGGGGGTCGCGAGCTCACGGCGGACGACGCAGCGCGTCTGCTCGAGGCCCAGGGCGCGGACCTGTTCGCGCTGCTTCGGGCCGCCGACATCGCGCGGGGAGAGGACAACGGCGACGACGTGTCCTTCGTCGTCAACCGCAACATCAACTTCACCAACGTCTGCTACGTGGGCTGCTCGTTCTGTGGCTTCTCCCGCCACAAGGGCGACCACGACGTGTACGACCACGACATGCAGACGTTGATCGACAAGGCGCGCAACGCCATCGGGCGCGGCGCCACCGAGGTGTGCATCCAGGGAGGAATCCACCCCAACAAGGACCACACGCACTACCGGGAGATCCTGCTCGCGCTGAAGTCGGAGTTTCCGGATCTCCACATCCATGCTTTCTCCCCGGAGGAGATCGACTTCGGACAGCGCAAGAGCGGCATGGAGCTTCGCGACTACCTGCGTTGGATGATGGACGCGGGCCTGGGGAGCATGCCCGGAACCGCCGCCGAGATCCTCCACGACGAGATCCGCGACATCGTCTCACCGAACAAGCTCAAGACCGCCCGGTGGGTCGAGATCATCGAGGCCGCCCATTCCATCGGGCTGCCGTCGACGAGCACGGTGATGTACGGCCACATCGAGACCGTGGAGCACGTCGCGAATCACCTGGCGCTGATTCGCGACATCCAGAAGCGCACCGGCGGCTTCACCGAGTTCGTCCCGCTGGGCTTCATCCACGAGCGCAACATCCTCTTCAACCACATGAACGCCCGTCCGGGCGCATCGATGCCCGAAGACCTGCGCACGATCGCCGTGGCGCGTCTCTTCCTGCGGCCGTGGATCACCAACATCCAGATGTCGTGGGTGAAGATGGGGCCGAAGCTCGCCCAGGCGGCGCTGATGGCCGGCGCCAACGACATGGGCGGGACGCTGATGGAGGAGTCGATCAGCCGGGAGTCCGGCTCCCAGCACGGCGAGAACCTCCCCGCCGAGGACATGCGCCGCCTGATCCGCGAGGTGGCGCGGACGCCCGTCGAGCGCAGCACCCTCTACCAGGTCCGTCGACGCTTCGACGACCCGGCCGACGACCCGGCGTCCAGGGAGCCGCCCATCCGGCGCGACCTCACCGGTCCGGAGCGCTGGCGTCTCGAGCAGCAGCGGGCCGCCCGCTCTCCCAAGACCCTGCGCATCGCGAACTGACGCGGTCTGTGCCGTCAGCCGCGTCGGGATCCGGCGGGCGCCCGGTGGCGAACGCCATGCGCCGTGCGGGGCCGTTGGCGGGCCTCCCGCTCGAGCTGGTCGAGCCGTTCCGACAGGGCCTCGAACTGGTAGCGGAGCGGGGCCCGCTCGAGGATGCGTCGGGCGATGACCTTCTCGGCGTTCGCCACCGCCGTGTGGTTGCGGCCGAAGGCCGACGCGATCACCGAGACGGGATCGTCCGTGTAGCGGCGGCACAGGAACATGGCGAGCTGGCGCGGGACGAGCACGTCCCGCCGGCGCGAGCGGGAGGCCAGGTGATCCGGCGTCGTCTTGAAGAAGCGCGCGACCACCTCCATCACCTGGCGACAGCCCAGGTGCCGCACCGCCGGGAACGCGTCTGACAGCTTGCGAAGCGCCGCCTCGGTGAGATCGAGGTCGATGCTGCGCTTGAGCAGGGAGGCGGTGGAGACGAGCTGGATCAGCACGCCCTCGAGATCTCGGACGTTTCCCCGCACGCGTTCGACCAGCAGGTCGAGGCAGTCCTGGGGCAGCCCGACGCCTCCCGCCGCGGACTTGCTGCGCAGGATCTTCCGCCGCACCTGGGCGGTTGGCCGCTCGAGCTCGGCGACGAAGCCCGCGGTCATCTGCGAGCTGAGCCGCGGGTCGAGGCCCGCGATCGAGCGCGGAAGGCAGCTCCCCGTGAGGACGACGCGTCCGCCGGCGTCGAGCAGGTGGGTCAGGGTGTGGAAGAGCTCGAGCTGCGTCGCGCCCTTCGCCGCCAGGAAGGGGAGGTCCTCGACCACGAGCAGGTCACAGCTGTCTCGGTAACGCCGTTTGAAACAGTCCATCTGCTTGCTGCGGATGGACTGGGTGAAGTCGTTCGTGAACGCTTCGGCGGAGGTGTACAGCACCCGGTGATGGCCGCGCTCGCGCGCCTCGGACACGATCGCCCGGGCCAGATGCGTCTTGCCCAATCCTGTCTCCGCTTGGAGGTAGAGCAGGTTGAGGTTCGACTGCTGCCCGCTTGCGACGGCGAAGGCCGCCTCCCGCGCCAGCGCGTTGCAGGGGCCGACGACGAAGCTGTCGAAGGTGTAGGGGAAGGTGCGCTGGAGCGGACGTCTCCCCGCGCTCGCTGCGCCGACCTCCGGCCGCTTCGGGGCGCCTCGCGGCGGGCGCGCGGGCGGGCCCGCCGAGGACGCGATGCCACTGGGGACCTCTGCGCGCCCCGCCGACGCCTCGGTCAGGTGGAACTCGACGCGAACCGGCCGACCGGCCTCTTGCGAGGCGCAGGCGACGATCTGCTTCAGGAAGCGGTCACGCAGGCGCTCGCGGTGGAATGCGGAGGGACACGAGAGGTGGAGATCGCCTTCGCGCTCTTCCGCGACGAGCGGCCGGATCCACGCGTCCAGCGTAAAGCCGGGCAGGTCGGCTCCCAGACGGCGTACCACTCGCTCCCAAAGTCGCGGGGGGCGGCTCATAAGATATCGATCTCTGGAGGTTTTGGGCCGTTTGCGCCGGGTCCCCAACCATCTCGTCCCGACGCGACGCGGAGTAGAGCACGCCGCCGGGGTGTTCGCAACGACCGGCGGGGTCGATCGGAGCGAATGTATCTACACCGATCGGAGTCAGCGACGAGATCCCCTTTCGCGACGAGAAACCGCCGTTTGCATTCGGGAGAGCGGCAGGATTCCGGGTACTTCGCTCGCAGCTCTGAGGATTCACCGCGCCTTGCGCCGCGGTGTCGAAGCGGCGTTCTACGACGATCACGATCGGCGTATTCCGGACTTTCTTACGGGAATCCTGCGAATATCGAAGAATCCCGCAGCCCGTCGACAATCAGTGAAAGCGGCCCGAATTCGGCACTTTCCGGGCCTCGGCGGCCGCCACCGAGAACTCGAGCACTTCGATCAGACGCTCGCAGCGCGCCGGCGTACCGTCTGCCTCGAGCAGTCCCTGCTTCTCGCGGGCCGGAAAGGGCAGCGCGTGGCACAGCACGTTGACGAAGGTCGCGTCGTCGATGCCGCCGTAGGATTCGGTGTCGAAGCGGATGTCGCCGCCCACATCGCCGCCGGTGAGCTCGCGGACCAGCTCGACGATGCGCATTCGCATGGCGGCGACGCGGCGGCTGCTGTCGGCGTCGAAGGGGTCGTCGAGATCCTCCACCGAGGCGATGCGATAGAGGCGTCCCGGGGGACGCGCCGGCTCGTCCACGATGCGCACGCGGTGGGTCCCGCTGAGGACGAACTGGTAGCGACCGTCGGGCAGGCGGCGCGAATCGCGGATCTCGCCGGCGCAAGCGATGTCGAAGACCGGCGGGTCGCCGACCATGTCCGCGACCGAATCCGGCAGCACCACGGCCATGGTGAGGCGCCGATCCCCGGCCAGAGCGGCCTCGGTCATCTGCTGGTAGCGCGGCTCGAAGATGTGGAAGGGCGCCCGCACTCCGGGAAAGAGCGAGACGTTCGACAAGGGGAAGATGGGGACGTCGCGCCGGTTTCCGACCACGCAGAAGACGATACCATGGGCCGCGGGCCATCGGTCCCACGCCCGGGGGGACTGCGCCGGGGGATTTCGCGCAGAGGGATTCCACCCGGAGGGGGCCGGGCGCTGCGACGCGGAAGGACGCACAGCGGAGCATGGACCGTCGGACCGCCGCCTCCCTCATCGTCCGGCTGAACGGCGATGCCGAGCAGATCGCCAACCGCTTCGGGCTGCGTTACCGGTCCATCACTGCGGAGCGCGCCGGCGTCAAGCGCCGCTACGGCGTCTGCTACGACGACGGCGCCATCAAGATCCGCCTGCGTCATGCCGTTTCCGGGGAGCCGCTCCGGTACTCGAGCCTGGTCGACACGCTCTGCCACGAGCTCGCCCACCTGCGCCACTTCCACCACGGGCCGCGATTCAAGGCCTTCTACCTGGAGCTGCTCGCCTATGCCCGGGCCCAGCGGATCTATCGGCCGACGCCGCGCAGGCGGGTGGCGCCGCCGCACGTGAGGCGCGAGCCGCCTCGCGCGAGCGGACCCGTGCAGCTCGGACTGTTCTAGCGGAAGGGGAACGCCGAGAGCCGGCGCTTCAGGAGCCGATCTGGTCGAACTCTTCGAGGGTGTTGGGGCCGGCCTCGATCTTCGTCCGGATCTCGTCGCACGCGATGGCCTTGTCGACCACTTCGCGCAGGAGCCCCTCTACCGTCAGCTCGTCGTATTCGGCCAGCGCGTCTTCGAGACTCGTATCCGACACGCTGAACTCGATGGTGGCGCTGATCTTGACTCCCATCCGGCCTGCATCCTCTCTGAACACCGCCCCCACGGCGGCAGCCTGTCGATCCCCACGAGGAGCGATTGCCTCGATTCGACGCCAGCGACCTTTGAAAGAAGGGCGCTCCGCACGCACCCGAGGTGGCCGACAGCGCCCTAACTTCCTGAAATAAAAAGGATTTCAGGAATTCGTCGTAAGGATACACTACCCCCCTGCGTTCGGCTACGGAATGCCGGCGAAATTCTCGCAGGTTCGTCGCCCGGTGCCGCGGATTCGTAGGATCGGGGGATTAATCCCTCGCCGAAGGGGCCAGTGGACTTTCCCGCCTCACGATTCTCACGGGTCCGCCGAAACGTGGAGGGGGGCTGCCTCGCGTCTGCCGGTGGAGAAAGGGAATCTTGGGTTTTCGGACTTGGCTGACCGGGCGCATCGCGGCGTTCATGGACGAACCGGTCGCGATCTACCAGCTGCGCGGCCACAACGACTTCGACCAGCTCAAGCGCGTCATCCGCACCGGCGACGTGCTGCTGGTGGAGGGCGATCAGCGCGTCTCCGCGGTGATCAAGTATCTCACCCAGAGCTCATGGTCCCACGCGGCTCTCTACATCGGCGACGAGCTGGTGCGACGCGGTGGTCGCCTGCAGGCCGAAGCCGAGGAGAGCTTCGGTGCCGAGGCCCAGCACGTCCTCGTCGAGGCGCTCGTCGACGGCGTGGTGGCGTCGCCGGTATCGAAGTACCAGAACTTCAACGTCCGCCTGTGCCGACCCCACAGCCTGCGCAGCGAAGACCTCCAGAAGATTCTCGACGACGCGGTGGAGTCGATCGGCTGGCGCTACGACCTGCGCAACGTCATCGACCTCGCGATCTACCTGCTGCGGGTGTCGCTGCGGCCGCGCGTCCACCAGGAAAAGGCCCTGGGCAGCGGGACCCCCTCCCAGGTGATCTGTACCAGCCTGCTCGGGCGCCTGTTCCACGACGTGAAGTTTCCCGTGCTGCCGTCGGTCGAGTTTCCCGATTCGGACCAGGCGAATACGACGCGGCGCTTCTGGCCCTTTCGCCGGCGACACAACGACGCGCTCTTCGACGCGGTCTTCCACCGCCGACATCCGACGCTGCTCACGCCCCGGGACTTCGACCTTTCACCGTACTTCGACATCGTGAAGTTCAACATCATCGAGCACGGCAGCTTCGATTATCAGCGCATCGCCTGGGCCGACGACCCGTCGGCCGAGACGTCCGTCGAGAGCAGCTGAGCACTCGCGCATCCGTGGGATAAACCCAACGAGC
>JBHHVG010000071.1:0-10494 GCA_046754165.1 Myxococcota bacterium | reverse complement strand
GAGCCGTGAGGAACGAGTTCTTCGATCGCCATGAGGTCATAGGGGCCGGATCCCGCAAGGCTGAAGCTCCACACCGGGCGACCGATCACCGAGCCGATGCGCTGGATGTCGAGGGCCTGCTGCGTCCGCGAATCGCCCCACACCAGCACCGTGTCGCTTCCGGAGAAGTTCCGCTCCGCGTCGATGTGAGCCGCAAGAACCGGAAGCCATGCACCCACGCCGAATGTCGCGATTGCGGCCGCGGCGAAAGCGGCGGCGTAGCGGCGAAAGCGCCGCTCGTGTCGAGCGTTCTCAGAACTGGAAGTAAAGGAATTCGGAGGCACTCGACAGCTCCATGACCGCCGCGACGAAGAGGATTCCGGAAATCAAGGCCCAACGGGCGGAGGCGTTCCAACGCCAGGCCGCCCGCGCGAGCTCGCGCCGTTCCGGAAAGAACGCACCCATCATCTCCTGGGTGTTCGGTGCGAACAGGGCGATCCCCGCGAGAACCGAGCACAACGACCAGCCCGCGACGCTGGGCCCGAAGCCGACGGGGAGCCACAACGAGCCGAGGCTGCTTCCGACACCCGACCACGCCGTCACGTCGACGCCGGCCAGGCCGAACATTCCAGTCACGATCCGCCCACCGTCGTCGAAATCGAGGGCCCGGAAGAAGACCCAGCCCACCATGACGGCGAGCAGCGTCACGGCGTGGTAGACGGGACGCAGGGCGGGTGAATCGGCCCAGGCGTGCCCGGCGGTGAGCGCCCGCCAGCCGTGGTTGATCATCAGGTACAGGCCGTGGAGCCCTCCCCAGACGACGAAGGTCCAGCCCGCCCCGTGCCAGAGTCCACCCAACAGCATCGTGATCATCAGGTTCCGGTAGCGCCGGAAGCTCCCGCGGCGGTTTCCGCCGAGCGGGATGTAGAGGTAGTCGCGCAGAAAACGCGACAGCGTCAAGTGCCAGCGCCCCCAGAAGTCCGCGATGCTCCGCGCCTTGTATGGGGAGTCGAAGTTGACCGGAAGCACGATCCCGAACATCCGAGCCAGTCCGATGGCCATGTCCGAGTAGCCAGAAAAGTCGAAGTAGAGTTGGAGCGAGTAGGCGACTGCGGCGCCCCAGGCCGCCACCAGGTCGGGCGCAGCACCGGCGTGCACAGCGTCGAAGACGCCTGTCGCCAGCGGAGCCACGTTGTCGGCGAACACGACCTTCTTGAACAGACCGATCACGAAGAAGGTTCCGCCGATGGCGAGATCCTCCCAGCGGAACCGTAGACCTGATCGCTTGAATTGGGGAAGTACCTCCTGGTGATGGACGATCGGCCCCGCGATCAGTTGCGGAAAGAACGTGACGAAGAGGCAGTAATCGAGCAGATCGTACTCCTCGCATCTGCCCCGGTAGGCGTCGACGGCGTAGGCGATCTGCTGGAACGTGAAGAACGAGATGGCGAGCGGGAGAATGATCGTCTCCAGATGCCAGGTCGTTCCGAAGGCAGCGTTCACCGAATCGACGAAGAAATTGGAGTACTTGTAGTAACCGATGAGGCCCAGGTTGAACACGAGCGCCGCCACAAGCGCCGTCCGATCTCCGCGTCCGCTCGCGTGCCGAGAGTTGGCCTGGTGGCGACCGGCCACGAAGTTGACCGCGATGGAAGCGAGGATCAACGCCACGTAGCGGGCGTTCCACCAGCCGTAGAAGAACAGGGACGCGAGGACGAGGGCGCCGATCGCGGCGCGACGTCCGGCGGTTCGCATGAGGATCCTGTGCACAATCCATACGCACGGCAGGAACGCGAAGATGAAGACGTATGAGTTGAAAAGCATCGAACTCGGGGCGGGTGAAGCTTCCTGGCGTCGCGGTTCGGAGGGCTCGCAGTGTACCATGGGCCCGCGCCGGCCGGTCGCGACCCCGGGCGCATCAGGGGGATGCAATATGGTCCGGGACCGATGAGCCCCGAATCGGGAGTCGACGAGGCCAGCACCTCGCGCGATGCACCTTCCTGCGGGCGAAGCCGCGCAACGGATCGCTGGGCGCCCGGCCGCAACGCCCTGCTCTTCGTCGGCCTGTCGTTGTTGCTGTTCGCCGTCTACCTGCCGTCTCTCGGTGGATCGTTCCTATCAGACGATTTCCAGGTCCTCGTCAACAACCCCTATGTGAACGCTCTTAGCATCGAGAACCTCCTCGCCATCTTCGACCCGAGTGCCGCGGAGAAGAGCTTCACGGGCAACTACGCGCCCATCGACGAGATCCTGACAGCGATCGAGCGCCACTTCTTCGGCGACCAGGTCTTCCTCTATCACCTCGTCAACCTGCTGCTGCACGCTCTCAACACCGGGTTGCTCATCGCATGGCTGCGCGGGGCAGGCCTGCCGGCACCCACGGCTCTGCTCGGCGGGCTCTTCTTCGCGCTCCACCCAGCCAATGTGGAAGCGGTGGCGTGGATGTCGCAGCTCAAGACCGTGGCCTCGTTGTCTCTCTCCCTCGCGGCCCTCCTCGCCTTCCGTTCGGCGCCGCTCATCTCGACCGTGTTCTTTGGGGCTGCGCTGCTCACGAAGGCATCGGCGCTCTTCGCTCTTCCCGCCGTCGCGGCCTGGACCTGGGTGCACCCGGAGCCGGGGTATCGACACTGGCGCTGGGTGGCGGTCTGGGCGCTGGTCTTCGCTCTCTATGCGATTCCGGAATTCGCCTCGTTCCAGAGCTTCGGCGCTGCGGCCTCGCCGGGATTCGCGGACGGATTCGAGCAGCTGCGCTCGATGGCGGCCTTCTTCAGCCGCTACGCGGCGATGGCGACGACGTCCCACGGCTTGTCCGCGTTCCACGAGCCGGCACCGGCCCGCTCCCTTCTCGACCCCTGGTGGCTCGCGGCCCTCCCGCTGCTCGCCGGGCTCGCCTGGCGCGCCGTGGCGGTGCTGCGCTCCCGCCGCGAGGAAGCCGTCTTCTGGGTGGCCGCCGCCGCGGGCTACGCACCCATCTCGCAGATCTTCCCATTCCTCTATCCGATGGGCGACCGCTACCTCTACTTCGTCCTGCCCGGGTTGATCGGCGCGCTCTCGCTGCTGGGGGTCGACGCCCTGGCGCGCGCGCGGGCCGGCCGGCCGGGGGCCCTTCCGGCCGCGGTGTCCCGCGGCGCCGTCGGCGTGGCCGTTGGTGTGGCGATCGTCTTCGGCCTCCGCAGCAACCAACGCGCTGCCGTCTGGCGCGACGAGACGCGCCTCTTTCTCGACGCGGAGCGCCACTATCCGAACGGCGGACCGGCCAGCCTGCTCCAGGCGCGGCGAGCAGCCCAGGTCGGAGACGCCGACGCCGCCGTCGTCGCCCTCGCCCGCGCAGAAGCCGCCGGACTCGGAAACTTCATGGTCCTGCCGAGCGATCCGGGCCTCGCGCCGATCGCCGGGAGCCCGGCTTTTCGCGATTTCGTGCGCGGTATGGCTGGCCGCTGGATCGAGCGCTCGCGGAAGTGGCCGACCATGAACCAGGCCCAGTACCACCTGCTGGCGCACGCCCACATGCTGCGGGACGAACTCCCGGAGGCGCGCGAAGCCCTCACCCGCGCGCTCGACGCCGGCGGCCCGCAACAAGAAGAACTCCGCGCCGAGCTGAAGCAGCTGCGCGGCGAATCTGCGGCGCCACCTGTAGACTCCAACGCGTGATCGCGCGCATCCTCGTTCCGTTCGGTCTCGCAGCGCTCGTCATCGTCAACATCCTCTGCCACGCGCCGCATATCGTCGATCAGTACATCACCGCGGACTCGCTGTATACGGCGGCGATGTATCGCGATCTCTTCGTCGACGGCTACGACATCCGGAGCTGGAACCTCACACCGGCGCCATCCCTGTTCCCCGACGTGCTGCTGGCGTTCCCGCTGTTCGCCGCAGCGCCCCACCTGGGGATCGCCTACATCGCCTATGCAGCGGTCGTGCTGCTGGCCATCGCCCTCGGGGTCGCGCTCGTCGCGCATCCGCTGCTCGGCGATCGCACCGCCGCCTGGATGTCAGCGCTCGCCTCCGTGCTCTTCCTCTCGAGCCTTTTCCGTTACTCCCCCTACGAGTTGGCGGCGCAGCCGCTGTTCTCGATGAGCCACCACGAGGGCGCCTACATCGTCGGCCTGGTGCTCACCGCCCTCTTCCTGCGCGCCGCCGATCGCGGCTACACGGCCTCGATCGGCGCGGCGTTCCTGGCCTTGGCCGTTCCGATGGTGCTGTCGGACCTGTTCGTGACGACCTGGTTCCTGCTGCCGATCGCGATCGCGTCCGTCGGCGGGGCCGCGCTGCGCTGGATTCCGCCGAGGACCGCCGGAATCACCTGTTTGCTCATCGCCGCTGCGCATCTCGGCGCCAACTCCCTGGGCTCGCGGCTCGCATCGCGCGGCGTCTTCCGCTGGCTCGACCCGGTCGGCTGGGACTCCCCGGGGCACATGGCGGGGCGCTTGATCGATGCTTCGCTGGCGGGCGACATCTTCGACGTGCTCTCGGGCATGCCGGTTCTCGTTCTCGCGGTGCTGGTGCTGGCGGCCGCCACCGGCTGGCTCGTCGCGCGCCAGCTCCGGAACCCGGCCCCGTTCTCTCGCGATGCGCGGCTCCTCCTGCTGCTGGCGACGATCACTTTTCTCTGCATGGCGGGCGCGGTGGCAAGCGCCATGGCCATCGGGCGCACCCCGGTCTACAGCGTCCGCTATCTGCAACCCGTGACGCTGCTGCCCGCGTCGATCCTGGCGATCTTCGTCGCGGCGACATTCGCGAAACCGATCCAGAGACTGCTCCTCGGGGGCGTCGTTCTCTTCTCACTCGCCACCATTGCGATCACCGGAAGCGATTTCGACACCGACGCCTTCGCGCGCCCCTATCCGGAGCTCGCCCGTTGCCTCGACGAGCTGGCCGGCGATCGCGGCCTCGACACCGGTTACGCGGGCTACTGGGCCAGCAAGCCGGTTACTCTCTTCTCGCGCACCCACGTGCGCGCCAACGCCGTGTGGAAGGACGTCGCCGCCCTTCACATGTGCAACAACGACGCTTGGCTGTCGCGGCGCCCGGGCGCTCCTTCCGACGTCTTCCCCCGCTACGGGTTCGTCGTCACCCGCCGCGATCCGCCTCCAATCGGGTGGTTGTCGGAGCCGGTAACGGAGGAGATCCGCGCGCTGTTCGGTCCCGAGGCGAGCCGCCACGCCTGCGACGAGCGGGAGGTACTCATCTACGACCGGCCCGAAGACGTCGCGTTCCGCAACCGGCTCCGCATCTCCTCGCTGTTCGGCCCCGTGGCGGCGGTACGACGCATCGAACGGCGGGGCGCGTCGAAGACCACCGCGGCCCTCCCCACCCTGAATGATCCTCCCCACATGTCGCAGGTCGTCTGCGCGGACGGGCACGCCATCTGGACGCGGGACGGCGCCGGACGTGGAACGGCGGGTATCTCGGCCATCCCGGGCGGGCGGGCGCACGTGCTTCGCTTCGATCCGGATCGAAGAGTCGAGGTCGCTGAAGTCGCCGCCCGCGGCGACCACAGCTACACGCTGCGATTCTTCCTTGGAGACGCGTCGCAGGGAAGCGTGGCGATTCCGGCGGTCGTGGCGCCGATGTTGCGCGCCCGCTATCTCGCCATCCCTGCGGCAGCGCGCGAGAGGGGCTTCGACCGCGTCGAGCTCACGCCCGCACAGCCCGGCACCAGCCACGTCGGGCACATCTGCTTCTATCCGGACGCGTAGTGTCTCGAGATCGAAGCACCGACACCACCGCCGCCGCACCGGTCGGCGCGTCGTGGATCGCGTATGCTCGCGTCCGCCGGGATTTCCGACCCGGCGCGGAGGGGAACGACGCATGGGAGCGAGCGACAGCATCCGGGTCTGCCTCGGCTACCCAGCCCTGGATACTCCCGACTTCCACGAGCGCCTTCGCTGCGTCGACCCGCGACTCGAGCCGATCTCCCTCCCCGTGGACCCGGGCAGTGACTGGTTCAATGCGTCCCCTGGACAGCCCCACGAGGAGCCCCCTCCCTGGGCCGTACGCGTCGCCGAGGAGCGGCTGCGCTCCCTCGCTCATGCCGAGGTACTGATCGCCCTCACGACGCCGAAGGATCTGATGTCGCTGGCACCGAACCTGCGTTGGATCCAGGGCATCGGCGCCGGTGTCGAGCAGTTCGCGGCGGCTGGTGTGCGCCGCGATCAGGTGGCCGTAACCAACGCGTCGGGGGTGAGCGCGGTGTCGATGGCGGAGTTCGTGATCGGCCGCCTGCTCCAGATCTGGAAACGCTTCCGCGAAGCCGACGCCTACCAGGCCACGCACGAGTTCGTCCGGACCTACGGCCGAACCTTCGCTGGCTCGACGCTCGGCATCGTCGGCATGGGAAGCATTGGATGCGAAGTCGCGCTGCGCGCGCGGGGCTTCGGACTGCGGGTCCTGGGGCTGAAACGGAGCACCCGGCCCGGGGACGTGTCGGAGCTGGCGGATGCGCTCTACGGTCCCGATCAGCTGCACGAGATGCTCTCCGATTGCGACGCGGTCGTCGTCGCCGCTCCGGCGACGTCCGAGACCCACCACCTCTTCGACGAGGACGCCTTCGGCGCCATGCGCGAGGGCGCCGTTCTGGTCAACGTCGCGCGCGGCTCCCTGGTGGAGGAGGCGGCGCTCCTGGAGGCGCTGACGTCCGGCCATCTCGCCGCGGCGGCCCTCGATGTGTTCGAGCAGGAGCCCCTGCCCGCCGCGAGCCCGCTGTGGGACGTCCCCAACCTCTACGTCTCGGCCCACTCCTCGGTGTCCGTGGATCGCTACCTGGAGGATGTCTTCGAGATCTTCTCCGACAACCTGAGACGCTACCTGGCGGGAGAACCCCTCAGGAACGCGGTCGACATGGAGGCCCTCGGCTTCTCCTGAGCACTGGCGCGTCCGCCGACGATGCCGGCTCCAGATTCTCGCGGCGAGATCCGATCAAGAGAACTCGGAGTTTTCCACCAGCGGCGGGACGATTCGGATGCAGGCCACACCGACCATCCCGGCTCCCGACACCGGGCTCGGGGGGCGCATCGCCGCGGCGCTGCGCGATGTGCCCTTCGGCTGGGGCGTCTGCGCGCTCCTGGTGCCGGCCGCCGCGGTGCGCGTAGCCATCCTCCGCGAATTCCTGCTCGAGAACCCCTTCGCCAGCTTCCCGATCCTGGATGCCGAGCTCTACTGGCAACGCGCCGGTGAAATGGCCGCCGGCCACTGGCTCACCGGCGAACCCTTCCACATCGCGCCGCTGTATCCCTATCTCCTGGGCGTCGCGCGCTGGGTGGGGGGTGGCGTGTTGGCGGTGACCGGGATCCAGCTCGTGCTCCATCTCGCCACCGCCGCGATGGTCGGCGCGGCGACCCGCTTTCGCTTCGGCGTCCGGGCCGGCTGGGTGGCCGCAGCGCTGTTCCTCTCCCTCGGCGAGCCCGCCCTCTTCTCGACGCGGACCCTCGGGACCACGCTTCAGATGTTCCTCGCCACGCTGTTGTGGTGGGATTGGGCGCGCCTCTCGGAGAGCGAGTCCTTCGCGCTCCTCCACGTCCTGCGCGTGGGCGCCTGGATCGGACTGACGGCGTTGGCATTCCCAGCGGCGCTGCTGCTGGCTCCGATCTACGCCACATGGCTGGCCCTCGGCGTGCCGGAACGCCGAAGCCGGTGGGTGCGCACAGCGGCAGGCACCGGCGCGGCGCTTGCGATCGTCTCCTTCGCGACGGTCCACAACGCCCTCGCCGCTGGAGAGTTCATTCCGGTCACCAGTCACTTCGGGATCACACTCGCTGCGGGCAACCGTCCCGGAAGCATCGGCATCTTCACGCCACTCGCCGACACGAGCAACGGCGTGAAGAACCAGGCGCGTGAGAGCGCGCTGGCCTTCGAGAAAGCCCACGGACGCGTCGGGACGTGGAGCGAGATCGACCGCTTCTATCGGGCCCGCGTCTTCCGCTGGTGGCTCGACGATCCGGCGGGGGCGGCCGTCCTTCTCGCCCGCAAGACCTACTGGTTCTTGACCTCCCGCCACTACGACAACGTCGCGGCGTTCTCCCTCGAGCGCGACTACGGACTGCAGGACGCCAGCCGCTTCGCGCCGGTGGAGACGCCGTGGATCATGGGTGCTTCCCTGATAGGAATCGCGATTGCGCTCTATCGTCCCCGACGCTTCACGCCGGAGCTCGCCCTTGCGCTGCTGCCTCTGGTCGTCTGTGTCGTCTTCATGTACTCGGCGCGCTATCGGGCGCTGGCGATTCCGATATTCTGCGGACTCTCGGGCCTCGCAGCCGTGGGGTGGCGCCTGCTCCCCTGGAAGCCGATCTGGATCGCGCTCGTGGCCCTGCTTCCCCTGCCGCTGTTGATCACCAATTCGCTGACCGGCTTCGGAAACGTCGAGTTCATGCGCAAGGGTTTCACCGACCTGTTGATCGCGACCCACATCGAAGCGAGCCACGCCCTCCGCGAGGACGGAAGTCGCGCCGCCGCCGTCGCGCACCTTCAGCGCGCCGCTGCGGTCGATCCCAGTGCCTCGGCGCCTCTGCGCGAGCTGGCATCGCTCCGACTCGAGACGGGCGATGCGCTGGCGGCGCGCGCGGCCGCGCTCGGGGCCGTCCGACGCGATCCCAGCGACGTGAAAGCGCACCATCTGCTGTACAACAGCCAGGCCGTCTCCGGTGACTACCCGAGCGCGATCATCACCCTCCACGTGCTCGAGAAGCTCACCCCCGAGGACGGAGGCGTGCAGGTCGCCCTGGCGTGGCTGTACGCCGCCTGCCCCGACCAGGGGCTGCACGATGGACACCGGGCGCGCTACCACGCGGCCGCAGCGGCGAAGCTCGCTGGCCGCGACGAGCCGGATGCGTTGATCGCCGCGGTCCTCGCCGAGGTCGTGAACGGCGACTTCGAAGCCGCCGCGGCAGCAGCGGAGCGGGGCGCCGCGGCCGCCCGCGCGCGGGGGGACGACGCGCTGCGAACCAGGTTCGAAGATCTCGCGGCGCGAGTCCGCGCGCGGCGCGCGATCACGGCGCCCCCGCGCCTCTTCGAAGGCATCTGAGGGCGCTAACGCGCCCGTTCGAGGGCGACGATCTCGCGCGCAAGTGCCGCCGCCACACCGGCGAGGCCCTCGGGTGTCAGGTGGTCGAGGTCGTCCGAGAAGATCTCGCGCGGATTCTCATCGGTCATCCTCAGCAGGTGCACGCCCGGTCGGCCCGATATCTGATCCTCGATCACGGCGATGTTCTCCTGGAGTCGGATGTCCATCCCCTTCTCCCTCAGCGCTTCGACGTTGATCTGCTCGGTGTAGTACAGGATGTCCACGCCGTTTCGCAGGGCGAGCGCGTCGATGAGTCGATACGCCTCGAACAGCCCGTGTTCCGGGGAGATGACCGGATTCAGAGACCGATAGCGGGGTGTGAGGGAGCGGAGCAATCCGTCGGGAACCGGCTGCCAGCCCATGAATGCCGCAAGTTCGAAAACCGCGCCCAGCCGAACGAACTCACGCTCCGTGAAAACCTTCGCGCCGCGGAGGAGCTGTCCGACGCGTCCGTCGAAGGCGGCGGCATCTACCCGCCGGAGCGACCATCCGACGAGGGGGATCTCCCGTCCGGCGATCGAGAGGTTCCGCGCGCGCCAGAATTCCACGGGCGCGAGGTAGTGGAACATGCCCCTGTACCGGTAGCTCTCGTTGTGCAGCCAGTATTCGGAGAAGCTGCGGACGCCCACGGGAATCACGAAGAGATCCGGTCGCTCTGGCGCCACGCGGTTCGCCAGCAGGTAGAAGTCGAAGGCGTTGAGGGCCCCCCCGTACAATCCGAAGATCTCGATGTCGTCCCGTGCGGAATCGGGCAGCGCGCGCCGCAGCACCGGGACCATGCGATCGTCGTCCTCGAGGCCCCAGTAATGGGTGGAGTCACCCATCACGAAGACCGTGAACTTCTCACGTCGGGCTTGCGCGAACGCGTCCGAGTCGAGGTAGGCCTCCAGGTCGCGCTGGTTCCGCGCCTTCACGGGATCCTGCTCTCCCAGCGGCGCGAGATGACCGCCGGAGAGCCAGTCGAAGAAGGGCGGCGTCGCTGCCAGCACCGCGGCGTAGCCCACGGCGGCGACGCCGACCCGAGCCCGAGCCAGGAGCGAAAAGCGGTCGGCGATCAGGCGGCGGAGTGCGAGTGCGGCGGCCATGGTGACGAACAGCACCGCATACCGCAGCGGCCCGAGGGGAGCCTCCCGGCGCAGATCGAGGACGATCCTCCGCCACGCGGCAGCCCGTCCGGCGATCGTCAACCGGTTGCTGCCAGCCACCAGCAAGACGCTGCGCGCCAGCAGATGTCTCTCGAAATCCCTCCGCAGGGACCCGGTCTTCTGGTAGAAGGCATTCGCCGTCACCAGTCGTCCGTTCACGGCGAGCTCGAGGGAGTCGGCTCGGTCGTTGCTAGACGTCCCGTACAGGCTGTAGCGACCGGCGCGCTCGACGTCGAAGGCGAAGACCAGACGCTGCCGGTAGCCCCGCTTGTCGACCCGGAGCTGGGTAGCGCGCGTCGCGCCGGCCGGCAC
>JBHHVG010000070.1:0-10585 GCA_046754165.1 Myxococcota bacterium | reverse complement strand
GCGCCCCCCGGGTCCAATACATCCCATCGCCAGACACAGGCCGACGAGGGCAACCCCCCGGGCCTTCTTCGAGGCCGCGCGCCCCATCAGAGTTGTCGCCGCAGCCAATCCAGGAATCCCCGCTCGCTGTCGTCCGCCTCGCGCCCGCGGCGCCGACCCCATCCCGCCGGGCAGATCTCGTCGGGGGTCGTCCCCCGGAGAAAGTATTCCATCCGGCGCTGCGGACAGCCGCTGAGGGCCAGCGCCCCGGAGATCGGATCGATGGCCACCTGCTCCACCTCCGGTGGACGCGGGAAGGTGCCGCGAATCGTCCCGCCCGTCGCCTCCTGGGTGAAGCGCCGCCAGATCGGCAGCGCGCCGACGCTGCTCGGTACGCCGATGCTGGTGGGGGTGTCGAAGCCGATCCACACCACGGCGACCATCTCCGGCGTGAAGCCCACGAACCACAGGTCGCGTTCGTTGTCGGTGGTACCGGTCTTGGCGGCAATGGGTCCGCGCAGCCCGGTGGCGCGCACGGCCCGGGCGGTGCCGCGATCGGCGACCCCGGCGAGCATCGAGGTCACGAGGAAGGCGGTGCCAGAGTCGAGAACCCGCTCGAAGCCGAGGCGACGACGCTCGAGAGTGTGCCCCTCCACGTCCACCAGATCTTCGATCGTCTGGGTCTCGGGACGAATGCCCCCACTGGCGATCGTCGCGTAGGCCCGGGCGATTTCGAGGGGCGAGACATCGGCAGTGCCCAGCGCGAGACTCGGCACGAGAGGCAGGGCACCGCTCAGCCCGAGGCGCTTCGCCACGCCGGCGACCCGCCGGATGCCGATGTCGTTGGCGAGCCGCGCCGTCGCGACGTTCAGCGACCGCTCCAGTGCCTGGCGCACCGGGACCCGACCGTTGAAGTCGCCGTCGTAGTTCTCCGGGCGCCAGATTCCCCCGGGCGTCTCGATCTCGAGGGGCGAGTCGTCGAGGAAGTCCGCCAGGGTGATCAACGGCCCGCCGCCGCGCGGCTCGAGAGCCGCGATGTAGACGAAGGGCTTGAACACGCTGCCCGTGGGGCGGCGCGCCTGGGTGCAGCGGTCGAACTGCGAGACGCCGAAGTTGCGACCGCCCACCAGGGCCAGCAGCTCGCCGGTCTGGGGGCGAAGCACCACCAGGCAGCCCTGGAGGGCTTTCGCCGGGTCCTTGCGGGCGAGCTTCGGATTGGTCTTCTCCAGATGCTCGATGCCGTCGTGCAGGGACTTTGCGGCGATGCGTTGGAGACGTCGGTCGAGGGTGGAGTAGATCCGCAGGCCCTCGCCGGTCAGCACTTCGCTGTCGTAGGCCTGGGAGAGCTGGCGACGCAGCAGCCCGAGGAAGTAGCGGGCGTCGCCGGGTTCCGGCGTGACCGACGCCAGCTGGAGCCGGGCCCGGCGCGCCTCCTCGAACGTGGCGCGGTCGAGGCGGCCCTGGGAGTACATCAGCTCCAGCACGAGATTGCGCCGCTTGGTGGCGCGCTCCGGGTCGTGGTACGGCGACAGCCCGTTGGGGCTCTGGATGATCGCCGCCAACAGCGCCGACTCGGCGACCACGAGATCCCGGGCACGCTTCCCGAAATAGAGGTGGGTCGCCTCCCCGACGCCGTGGATCGCGGTCGAGCCGCGCTGGCCGAAGTAGATCTCGTTCAGGTAGGCGGTGAGGATCTCCCGTTTGTCGTAGCGGAGCTCGACCAGGAGGGCCATCACCGCCTCCTGGGTCTTGCGCTTGAGCGTGCGCTCCGGTGTGAGAAAGAAGTTCTTCACCAGCTGCTGGGTGAGGGTGCTGCCGCCCTGGCGGATCCCGCCCGCGCGCAGATTCGCCAGCATCGCGCCGGCGATGCGGCGCAGGTCGATGCCCGGGTGGGTCTGGAAGCGCTGGTCTTCGATGGCGAGGATCGCGTCGACGAGATGGTCGGGGACCTCTTCGAGGGTTACGAGGTCGCGCTGCTCGCGGTCCAGCCCGTAGTAGGCGCCGACCAGCTCCGGCTCGAGCAGCACCGCGCCGAGCTCACGACCCCCGGGGATGGCGTGGATGTCTGCGATGGTCCGCCCGGACAGGCGCAGCGAGACGTCGCGGGCCGGCTCCGGACGGCTCGGGTGCTCGAAGGCCCGCAGGTGGATGCGAACGCGGCTGGCGCCCCAGACATAGCGGCCGGGCGCCAGGTCCTTCGTCGACGATGCCTCCCGGTACCCGAGTCGGCCGAGTGTCCCCCGCAGGTCCGCAAGCTGGTGATCGAGACCCGGGTAGAGGATGGTCGGCGCCGAGAACACCCTCGACGGCACCTGGAAGTGCCGACCGGCGAAGCGCGCGACGACGAGGCGGTCGAGGCTCATCACCCAGCCGGCCGTGACGAAGCCCCACGCGAAGCCGGCCGCGAGCAGCGCCCATCCGAGCCGGCGCACCCAGCTCGGAAGCCGGCGGCGGGGGCGCGCCCTCTTGCGCGGTCGGACACGGGAGCGCGGCGAGGTCGTGCGGCGGTTGCCCGTCTTTTTCCGGCTGCGTGCCTTGGCCACCCCTTCCCCTGACGTTCATTCTGCCGAAGGTGGCTCGATTCTGCGACGCGGGTGCGGTCGGGGCGGTGACTCCTTCGGACTTCAGCTGCGAGCCGCGCGACGCGAGCGAGCCTCGAAGGCGTCGCGGGCGATGCGCGCGTCGTCGATGAAGTGCGCCAGCTCGCTCATGAGCAGCGCCTGGGGGCCGTCGCAGAGCGCCTCGTCCGGGTTCGGATGGAAGTCGACGAGCACGAGATTCGCACCGGCGATCACACCCTGCGCCGTCACGTGGAAGACGTCGAGCAGGCCCTCGGGCCCCACCGCGCGCGAGCCGACCGCGTGCGACGGGTCGATGCAGACCGGCAGGCGCGTCATGCGGCGGACCGCGGAGACGATCCCGAAGTCGACGAAGTTGCGGTGGGGATCGCCGAGGTTCGACTTCATGCCGCGCAGGCAGAACACGATCCGTCGGTTTCCGGCGGACGCGACGTACTCGCACGCGTTGAGAGACTCCGAGAGCGTGATGCCCATGCCGCGCTTGAACAGCACCGGCAGCTCGGTCTGTTGCCCGACGGCCTTCAGCAGCTCGAAGTTCTGCGCGTTGCGCGTGCCGATCTGGAGCATCACGCCCGTCGCCTGCCCGGACTGCTCCAGCGCCTCGTTGATCTCCTCGATGTGGGACTCGTGGGTGACCTCCATCGACACGATCTCGATGCCGTACTTGCCGGCGAGCTCGAAGACGAAGGGCAGGCACGCGGCGCCGAGCCCCTGGAAGTCGTAGGGGCTGGTGCGCGGCTTGTACGCTCCGGCACGGGTCGTCGTGATGCCGAACCCCTTCAGCGCCTTGAACAGGGTCTCCGTGTTCTCGCGCGTGTCGACGGCGCAGAGACCGGGAAACAAGTGGAACGAATCCTGGCTGATGTGGACGCCGCGGTACTCGAAGCCGACGCCCTCGAGCCCACTGTCGTGTCGGCCGATCGAGCGGTACTTCTCGGTCACGCGGACGACCTGCTCGACGCCGGTGAACTCCTCGAAGGGCTCCGTGGGGATGACGCCGGTGGAGCCGAGCAGGTAGATCTCGGTCACGGTGCGGGTCGTGCCCCGGATCTCGTGCAGCTCGGTCTTCACCCCCGGATAGCTGCGGGCGAGGGCGATGATGCGCTCCACCTCAGTGGAGTCGGGAGTGACGTCGGCTTTCAGGACGATGATCACGCTCGGGACCTCTCCCGCTTCCCGGGTCCCGCAGGCTACGGAGCGCGCTGGGGTTCGTCAATCCCGCCCTTGCGAAAAGCCTTTTTCTTTCCGAGATTTACGCGCATGACTCAGCGAGACGGAAAGCTCTGGGGCGGCCGCTTCGCGCAGGCCACCGACGCGGCCGTGGAGCGTTTCAGCGCCTCGATCCACTTCGACCGGGCGCTCGCCCGCTACGACCTGCGGGTCAGCCGGGCCCACGCCGCCATGCTCGCGCGTTCGGGGCTGATCTCCGCTGCGGACGGGGAGGCGCTGCGGAGCGGCCTCGACCGCATCGCCGGGGAGATCGAGGACGGCAGCTTCCCCTTCGACCCGGCCTTCGAGGACATCCACATGAACGTCGAGGCCCGCCTCGGCGATCTGATCGGTCCCGCGGCCGGCCGCCTCCACACCGGCCGCAGCCGCAACGACCAGGTCGCGACGGACCTGGCGCTCTATCTCCGCGACGCCGCCGCGGCCGCCGAGCACGGCCTGCTCGAGCTGCGACGGGCGCTGGTCGAGCGCTCGCGCGAGCACGTCGATACGGTCCTGCCGGGCTACACCCACCTGCAGCGGGCGCAGCCGGTGCGGCTGGCGCACCACTGGCTCGCCTTCGTCGAGATGCTCGGGCGGGACGGCGCCCGCTTCCGCGATCTCGTGACGAGGCTGCGGGATTCGCCCCTCGGCTCCGGCGCCCTGGCCGGCACCACCCTCGCCCTCGATCGGGACGACACCGCGCGGGCCCTGGGCTTCGAGCGGCCTTCCCCCAACAGTATGGATGCGGTCGCCTCCCGGGACGGCGCGGCGGAGTTCCTCTCCGCCTGCGCCATTGCCATGGTGAACCTGTCGCGCCTGGCGGAGGAGCTGGTGCTGTGGTCCAGCAGCGAGTTCGGCTTCATCGAGCTCGCCGACGGCTACTCGACGGGATCGAGCCTGATGCCGCAGAAGAAGAACCCGGACGTGCCCGAGCTGGTGCGGGGCAAGGTGGGCCGGGCCATCGGCAACCTCGTCACGCTCCTGACGGTGATGAAGGGCCTGCCCCTCACCTACAACCGGGACATGCAGGAGGACAAGGAGCCGGTCTTCGACTCGGCGGCGACGCTGGGAGATTGCCTCGAGGTGATGACCGGGACGATCGCGACACTGAGGATCGACGCCCAGCAGATGGCCCGCGCCGCCGACGACCCGATGCTGCTGGCCACGGACCTGGCCGAGGCGCTGGTGACCGCCGGCGTACCCTTCCGCGAGGCCCACGAGGCGGTGGGCCGGGTGGTGGGCCACTGCATCCGTGAGAGCCTCGACCTGCGCGCCCTGTCCCGGGATGACCTCCAGGAGTTCCACGACGCCTTCCCGGCCGGCGCTTCCGAGCTGCTCGGCCTGGAGCGCGCCCTCGAGGCGCGGAGCCTGCCCGGCGGGCCGGCGCGCAAGAACGTGGAGGCCGCCCTCGAGGAAGCCGACGCGGAGATTCGCGGCCGCATGGCGTCGCTCGCCGCCACGGAGGCCGAGTGATGCGCGCCCGGCTCGCGGTGTTGTTGGCGGTCGGTGCCGTCGGACTGGCCTGTGGGAAGTACGGCCCGCCGGTGCGCAGCGCGCCGGCCCGAGACGATCACCGGGGCGGCGTGACGCAGCCGACGCCGGCGGCGGCCACGGCCGATCCGGCCGTGACGCAGGGCGAGGAGCCGTCGGAGCCGGACGACCCGACCACGACGCGGGGTGCCCCACCGGAGATCCCCCAATGACAGGAATGTTTTCGAGACGGGGCGGCGAGCTGTTCGTCGAGGACGTACCGCTGTCCGCCATCGCCGTGGACGTCGGTACCCCCGCCTACGTGTACAGCGCGTCAGCGATCCTCGAGGCGTATGACGCGCTCGACGCGGCCTTCGCCTCGGTTCCGCACTCCATCTGCTACGCGATCAAGGCCAACATGAACCTGGCCGTCGTGCGCCTGCTCATCGCCCGGGGCGCGGGCATCGACGTCACCTCTGGCGGCGAGCTCTTCCGGGCCCTGCGCGCCGGCGTCGAACCGGGCAAGTGCGTCTATTCGGGACTGGCCAAGACCGACGACGAGATCGCGGCCGCTGTCGACGCCGGCATCAAGCAGGTCAATGTCGAGTCCCGTGCGGAGCTGCGCCGCATCGACGCGGTCGCCGGTGCCCGAGGTGTGGTGGTGCCCGTCGCTTTCCGCGTCAATCCGGACGTCGACCCGAAGACCCATCCCTACATCTCGACCGGCCTGCGAACGAGCAAGTTCGGCATCCCCATCGCCGAGGCTGTGGAGGCTTACGCCGAGGCCAAGGCCCTCGAGCACATCAAGGTCGTCGGCGTCGACTGCCACATCGGCTCCCAGCTCACGGACGTCCGGCCCTTCGCGGACGCCCTCACCAAGGTGCGCGGCCTGGTGGCCGAGCTGCGGGACGCCGGGCACGCCATCGAGATCATCGACGTGGGCGGCGGCCTCGGGGTGATCTACGGGGACGAAGTACCGCCGACCGCCGAGGCCTACGCCTCCGCCGTGCTGTCCGCGGTAGGCGACCTCGACTGCGAGATCGTGCTCGAGCCCGGCCGATCGATCGTGGCCAACGCGGGGGTCTTCCTCACCCGGGTCGTCTACGACAAACGCAACGAGGCCAAGCACTTCGTCGTCGTGGACGGCGCCATGAACGACCTGATCCGCCCGGCGCTCTACCAGGCGTACCAGCGCATCGAGCCAGTGGGCCCGCCGCGGAGCGGCAGCAACGTCGTCGACGTCGTGGGCGGCGTGTGCGAGTCGTCCGACTTCCTCGGGAAGGAGCGCGACCTGCCCCTGCTCCGGCGCGGAGACCTGTTGGCCGTGTTCTCTTCCGGCGCCTACGGCTTCGCCATGTCCTCCAACTACAACGGCCGGCGGCGCGCCGCGGAGGTGCTGGTGCGCGCTGGCGAGTACGCCGTGGTGCGCGACCGCGAGAGCTACGAGGACACGCTGCGCGGCGAGCGCGTTCCCGAGAACCTGGTCGAATGAGCGGGTCTCTTCCCTTCACGAAGATGCACGGGGCCGGCAACGATTTCGTCGTTCTCGACGGTGTGCGCGGCGAGCTGCCGCCCATCGAGCCGTTGGCGGCTCGGATGCTCGACCGCCACTTCGGCGTCGGGGGCGACCAGCTGCTCGTGGTGCGCGAGTCGCGCACCGCGGACTTTCGCATGGAGATCTTCAATGCCGACGGCTCCCAGGTGGAGATGTGCGCCAACGGAATCCGAGCCTTCTACAAGTTCGTCCGGGACGAGGGTCTGACGTCGGCGGACGAGATCGGCGTCGAGACGCTCAGCGGCGTCGTCTACCCGCGCTGGGCCGGGCGCGACCGGGTCTCCGTCGATATGGGTTCGCCCATTCTCGACCCCGCGAAGATCCCCACGACGCTGGCCGCCGGCGACGGACCCGTGCTCGACACACCCCTCGCCATCGACGGCGAGAAGTGGCGGGTGTCCTCGGTCTCCATGGGCAATCCCCACGCAGTCCTGTTCGTCGACGACCCGGACACGGCTCCGGTCGAGCGCCTCGGTCCGCAGATCGAGAACCACGCGAGCTTCCCCAACCGCGTCAACGTCGAGTTCGTCAGCGTCTTGGGCCGCGCGCGCATCCGACAGCGTACCTGGGAGCGGGGAACCGGCGAGACCCTGGCCTGTGGGAGCGGTGCTTGCGCCGTGGCCGTGGTATCCATGTTGCGGGGCGTCGTCGACCGCAGCGTCGTCGTGGAGCTCCGGGGCGGCGAGCTCGCCATTGCATGGGAGCGCGACGACGCCCCGGTGATGATGACGGGGCCGGCGGCCGAGGTATTCCGGGGGGCCTACCCCCTGGCGGAGGGCTGAGCATGTTCGATGGAGTCTCGACCGCGCTGGTGACTCCATTCCGGCGTGGGGAGATCGACGAGAGCGCCCTCCGGGAACTGGTCGAAGACCAGATCGCCGCCGGAATCGAGGGCCTGGTCCCCTGCGGCTCCACCGGCGAGTCGGCGACCATGTCCCACGCGGAGCACCGGCGGGTCGTCGAGATCACGGTGGCCGCGGCGGGCGGGCGCGTCCCCGTGCTGGCCGGGACCGGCTCGAACAACACGCGTGAGGCCGTGGAGCTCACCCGCTTCGCGAAGGAGGCGGGCGCCGACGGTGCGTTGCTGATCTCGCCCTACTACAACAAGCCCACCCAGGAGGGCATCGTCGCGCACTTCGAAGAGGTGGCCCGCCAGACCGACTTCCCCCTGGTCATCTACAACATCCCCGGGCGCACGGCGTCGAACCTGCTGCCCGCCACCCTGGCCCGGCTGGCGGACATCCCGCAGGTCGTCGGGGTGAAGGAGGCGAGCGGGGACCTCGTCCAGGTCTCCGAGGTGGTGGCGCGCTGCCCGGACGACTTCACCGTGCTGGCCGGTGACGACGCACTGACGCTGCCCATCCTGTCCGTGGGAGGGCGCGGCGTGATCTCGGTGTCCACCAACGTGGCGCCGGGAGAGATGCTCGGTCTCGTGAACGCCTGGCGCGGCGGCGACGTGGACGGCGCCCGCGCGGCCCACCAGCGCCTGCTCCCGTTCTTCGACGCGCTGTTCTGCGAGACGAATCCGATACCAGTCAAGGCAGCCGTCGCCCTGCTGGGCCGGATCGGCGACGAGATCCGTCTGCCACTCACGGAGATCACTCCGCGCAACCGCGAACGGCTGAAGGTGGTGCTGAAGGAGCTGGGGCTGCTGTGATGGAGGGAGCCCGACGGGTGCTCGTGGTCGGCGCCCTCGGCCGCATGGGCGCTCGGGTGCGCGCCGCCCTCTCGGACGAGCCCACCCTCCGTCTGGGAGCCGCGCTGGAGGCGCCGGGCCATTCGGGCCTGGGCACGACCGTCGAGGACGGCGTGCGCGTGGGCGACGACGTGGCGGCGGCGCTGGAGAGCGCCGACATCGCCATCGACTTCACGGTTCCAGCCGCCACGCTGGCGAACCTTCACGCCGCCGCAGACGCGGGCGTCGCCTACGTCACCGGTACCACGGGCTTCACGGAAGCCCAACATGCGGAGATCGCCGGCCATACCCTGCGCATTCCGATCGTGCACGCGCCCAACTTCTCCCTGGCGGTCAACGTGCTGGCGTGGCTCACCCGCGAGGCCGCGCGACTGCTCGGTCCGTCCTACGACGCCGAGATCGTCGAGCTGCACCACGCCGCCAAGCGCGACGCTCCGAGCGGTACCGCGCTACGCCTCGGCGAGGCCATCGCCCTGGGCCGCGATCAGAAGCTCGCGGAGCACCTGGTGCTCGCGCGCGCAGGCGACATCGGGCCGCGGCCGGACGATGCCATCGGTATCCAGGCGCTGCGCGCCGGGGACAGCCCCGGTGAGCACAGCGTGATCTTCGCAGGGCCGGGCGAGCGCCTGGAGCTGATCCACCGCTCCCACACCCGCGACCATTTCGCCCGCGGCGCCGTGCGCGCCGCGGCGTGGCTGCCCGGACACCCGCCCGGTCTCTACCGCATCGAAGAGGTCCTCGGTCTCGACTGAATGAACGGTCCCCGGGAAGGCGATGCCGCGAGCCCCGGCCAACGCGGGCCGGTCTTCGCGCTCCTGGCGATTCTCGTCGTTTCCGGCGCCGCGCTGCGCATCTACGGTCTCGACGCCCAGTCGCTGTGGAACGACGAGCTGTCGAGCTGGCAGCAGAGCCACCAACCCACCCTCGCGGCCGTGATCGAGAAGGGTGTCCGCCCGGATCCCCACCCCCCCGGCTACCAGGCGCTGCTCTTCTATGTGGAGAGATACGTTGGCGAATCCGAGCGGGCTCTGCGCCTGCCATCGGTGATGGCCGGCGTTCTCTCGATCGTCGTGGCTTTCCTGCTCGGACGCCAGCTGTACTCGGAGCGGGAGGGCCTGATCGCCGCCGCGCTCTTCGCGTTTTCCTACCAGCCGATCTACTTCAGCCAGGAGGCTCGGGCCTACGCGCTGCTGATGCTCTTCGCGATGGTGACATCGCTCTTCTGGTTCCGAATCCAGGCCGCGCTGTCGGAGCGGCGCACTCCCGGGACCGGCGAGTCTCTCGGCTACGCGATCTCGGCGGCGTGCGCGATGTACCTGCACTACTTCGGCTTGCTGCTGGTGGCGATCCAGATCGCCGGGCTGCTCGTGCTCTCTGCCACGAGATCGCGAAACCGGACGCGCATGGCGGCGCTCGCCGCGTTGCTTGCCGTGCTCTATCTGCCGTGGTTTCCCTACCTGATCGAAGACTTCGCGGGAACCCGGTCGCACATCGGCGAACCCGACGCCCGCGCCCTCTACGGCTACTGGCGCTTCCTCTTCTACGATCCGGGTGAGCACCTGCTGTGGTTCGCCGCTGCGCTCTTCGCGATCGCCGTGGCCAAGGCGGCCTCCCGGCGCCTCCCACGAAGTGTGCCGCCGGCGCCCTCGTGGTGGACGTCCCCGACGGTGCTGCTGCTCGCCTGGTTCGCGCTGCCCGTCCTCTTCGCCTTCGTCCGCTCCCAGATCGCTGCCCCCATCTTCACGAACCGCAACCTCATCATCTGCCTGCCTCCGGCCTTCCTGCTGTTTTCCCGCGCACTCACGCGGACGCTCGCGGACACCCGGCTCCTGGCCGTCAGCGTGGGCGCGATGGTGGCCGTGATGCTCTACGGCCTCTTCGTGAGCGGCGGGTACTACCGCTATCCGCGCAAGGACCAGTTCCGCGAGGCCGCTGCCGTGGTGACGGCCCGAGAGGACGAGTACCCGAACGCTCGAATCGTGGCGCACGCCTGGTCCGAGGGGAAGTTCGACTACTACCTCGAGCGGCAGGGCGCGTCGTCACGGGTCGACCTGCTGGCCGGCAGCGCCCTGGACGTCGACCGCGTCCGCGCCTACC
>JBHHVG010000069.1:0-10648 GCA_046754165.1 Myxococcota bacterium | reverse complement strand
CCAGGGCGAGGGCCACGCCGCCCAAAAGGGCAAGGGCCGCCGCGGCGGCCAGGATGCGTGCGCGTGAGGTCATGTCGGGTGGTCTCCCTCTTGTTTGGCGGTGCCCGGGTTCATTCGATGGATACGGCCGGCAGCGCGATCCGGTTACGGTCGCGTGCGCGCCCGGAACGATCAAGAGATTGCGCAGGAAAAGGGGGCGGCGCTCCCATTCTCGGTGAGGAGGAAGAGGACCGCGAAGGCGGCCAGCACGCCAATGGTGACGCCCATGGCCTCGACCCGCTTCTTCGTCCGAGAGGATCTCGGCGCTTTCCCCATCGGATCTTCCTCCGGGGACTCCATCGCGGCGACGATCGCCGTTCCGCAGAGCAGCACGAACAGCGGAAAGAGCGGTGCCCGGTAGGACGAGGTGGGAAACGCGGTGGTCTCGATGTACGCGAGCGACACCAGGCGCGCTGTGATCGCCGCGAGGAGCGCCGCATTGACGATCGAGATCCGCGACATGCGGCGCGCGCGGAGCTCGCGAACGGCGCTGATGCCGAGTGCGAAGACCGCCGCGATGCCCGCGATGGGGCCCGCCAGGGCGTAGCCGTGATGGATGCTCCGGAGCACCCTCAACCGGAAGGTGTCGAGCGGGGCCGGAGCACGCCGGGACGCGTCCTCTCCCTCGAACGGTGCGACCCGGTTGGCGGTGACGCTCCGGAAGAGGTCGAGACTGGCGCGCGGTCCCCGGCTGTGACCCGTCCCCGGGACGTTGCCGGCGAAGGACGCGACGTCCACGGCGCTCGTCATGAGGTGACGGGCGAGCACGGACGTGAATTCGAAGCGCCAAGGCGCGAGCAGGGTCTCCCGGAGAGGACCGCAGCGCAGGCGGCCGTCGTCGCAGGCCGAGTTCACCTCCTCCGCGATGCGCCCGTAGTAGCGAGCGGCGGCGGGGGCGCTGCGGTGGTGATGGGTGAGGTACGCGGCGGCGCGCAGGGCCCACAGGAACCAGCCGCCCCCGATCTCACCGGCCCCTTCGGGCCCGAGGGTCTCGGCGCTGGCGTTCGCCCAGCGTTCGCCGAGGTCGCCCTCGAGCAGCGGGCGCAGCTCCGCGAAGGCGGGGCTGACCGCGTAGATCTGGCTTCGGCTGTCCTTGGGGACCGGAATCCGACGCCGGGGCACGCCGTCCGCGGGCGATACCCGCGCCAGTGCTCCATAGGCGCTCGCGAAGGGCTTCGCCGTGAGCTCGACGCTGGTGAAGACGCCGTAGTGGCGCAAGTTGAGAGCGGCGACCCCGGTGACGGCTCCCGCGACCAGGAACAACGGCAGCGCGAGGAGGGCGTATCGACCGGGTCGTGCGGCCGCGCTCGACGACCATACGGCGGCCGCGCCGGACGTCAGCAGCAGCAGCGCGGTGGGGAGGATCCAGGGCCCCTCCTCCCGGGTGATCCAGAACCAGCCCAGGGTGAAGCCCGTCGCCGCGGACCATCCCGCCATGCGCCGCAACGGGCCCGTGCTGCGCGCGAACAGGCCCACCGCTCCGGCCACCACTCCCAGGCTGAGCGCGGAGTAGAAGTTGCCCTCTCGGATCACCCGCAGCGACAGCAGGCTGAAGGATTGAGGCGCGAAGAGCAGCGCCCCGAAGATCGCGAAGCGCGCGCCACGGCTCTCGATGAGCGGGCGCAGCGCCGGCACGAACGCGGCGCAGGCCGCCGCGTACAGCAGATGCTGCGACAGCAGCAGGGGCAGACCGCTGCGCGCCGTTGCCGCGATCCAGAGCGGGTAGCCGGGCCCCTTGATCAGGGTCTCCGAGTCGTAGGGGCCGAGCCACTGGCCGCCGAGCAGAGACGCGGCCAGCTCGACGAAGAGCCGGTCGTCGTAGCCGTTGTCCGCGTAGGCGTTGAGCGGCTGGACCGCTACCAGCCAGAGCTTCAGCAGACACAAGGCCGCGCCGGCAAGCAGGAATCCGCTGAGGTGCCGGACTTCCTGTCTCGTACTGGAGCCATCGGCCGCGGCCGGTCGCACGGACGGTGTCATCGTGGGCGGGAAGGTAGGCCCCAGGGTCCGCCGGACCAAGCGCGCCTCGGCGTTCGACCTGCTCCCACGTACCCAACCGGTGTGGCGATGCTGCGGCTGGTCAGTCACGGCAGTCGCAGGGCCCGGACCTTCTCGTTCGAGTCAATGGGTTGAAGGGATGTGGCGCCCGCGGCGGAACCCAAGGACGTGGCCGACACCCGAGCAGAGGCTCCCGCCAGGCAAGCCCCCCGCGCGCTGCCGGCGGACCACCGCCACGGAGACGAGGCCGAATGCGAGCAGCGATCCCGCCCCGGGCTCGGGCATGTGCAGCAGGTCGCCCAGCGGGCCTCACTGCTGTTCGCGACATCCTTCGCCGCGAACTGGGCGAAGCTGTCCACACCGGAGGTGATCGTCACGGCAGCCCGCCGGCATGGGCAGCAGGGCGGCTGCGGTCGCCGCGACGAGAGGTCGTCGGAATCGCCACATGGTCTCGATTCGACCCCCGGTGCGCCGCCAGGCGGCCTAGGCTGCGCGGTTCTCGCGCCGGCGTCCGACCACGGTCAGCCCGACCAGCCCGAGGCCGAGCATGCTGAAGGTGCCGGGCTCCGGGATGTCCGCGAAGAGCAGGTTGGAGATCGCGATCCACTGGTTGGTGCCGTTGTTCTGGAGGTTGCGGTAGCGGATCTGGAACTCGGTGATGTCCTGGTCGAAGAAGACGTTGGCCGTGCCGTTGTCCGACCCCGGGCCGGTGCTCGGCTGGTTCGGCGAGGTGCCACGCACCCGCCCCGCTGTCCCCGCCGCATTCTCCGAGTAGATCCACGACGCGGCGCCGAGGCCGGTGATGCTCGTGGGGGCCACGAGTGACCCGTCCTCGAGTACGCCGCGAATTCGTACCCAGTCCATCCAGCTCGTCGCCGGGTTCGCGTCGATGTCGAAGATCGAAAAGCTCAGGTCCGTGATCGCCGTTCGGCCGCCGAGCAATTCGTCGAAGTCGAAGGTGAAGTTGATGTACGGTGCGACGAAGTTCCCGTTGGCCCGGATGAAGAAGCTGTTTTCGCCGTTGTTGCCCGTGGGATCGAGAAAGAAGTTCGATTCCGGCGACAGGGGAGCGCCCCCGGCGCTCCCGGGGTCGGTCACCAGGGCGCCGGTGTTGCCGGTGATCGTGACGGTGATGTCGCCGTTCCCGATGCCAGTGTAGGTGTGGCTGAGCACCGTTCCGGAGGGGCCGGGCCACGGGTTGACGTCCCACTGGAAGTCCACCATCGCCAGGGCGGGCTGCGCGGCTGCGCTCAGCCACGCCAGCAGGCCGGCGAGTGCGATACGCCGTCGGGATCGGGACGAGGGAGTCCAGTACATGTCGCCGCGCCTCCGGGGGGGGCGGATCCGATGATGGGCTCGCCTGCGGATCCGCCGTTCCCTCATCGTCCGGAGGCGGACCGCGCTGAATGGGGAAATGCCCGGGCCCATCATCGCCCGGCGGCCGGGCAGCAGTTCTCGGGCGAGCGGAGCGGCGCATCGCAACGGGCCGCAGACCGGGTCGATCGTTGAACGCGGCCGGCCGACCGGAATGCACGAATACTGGAAGAGAGGGGGGAACGGATCGCGTCGGTTGGCGTCTCTCGCGGGTCCTGGAGCGGCCGTGATCTCCGAATATTCTGCTGTTGCTGCTTCGCGAGATCTTTCGCCAGGCGCGTCTCCGTGCGGCCCTGCCGTTTCGCCGGAGGGCGAAGAATCTTCAAGGTTGTCGGACCTTTGTCCGAAACCTTCCCGTAGGGGCGGCATTGCTTCAGTCCGGCCTGTCGGCGCGCGCAGCGCGGAGGAAATCGTTGATTCGCAGAGGCTCTGCAGGTGTGACGCTGATCGAGCTCGTCATTGTACTCGCGGTCATTGCGGCCCTGGTCGCGACCGCGGTCTTTGGCGTGAGCGACTGGGCCGAAGACCAGCGCGTCAAGCACGCGGCTCGTTCGGTCGCGGACGCCTTCCTGCTCGGGCGTGCCGAGGCCATCCGCACGGGGCGGAGCCACATCGTGGTATTCGGCGTCGGAGCCCTCCCGAACGCCGATGCGGACATCGTGATCGTCGACGACGACGAGCCGGATACGGCGGACTGCTCGATCGCGACCTCCGAGATCGCGCATCGTGTGAATTTCGATGCTGGCGTGACGTGGGGTACCAGCGACGATCTGGCGGATACGACGGTCGCCCCAGATGACCTCGGTGTCGCCCCCGCCAACTCGGAGAATGGCACGACCTTCACGACGGCTGCGCTCGTCCCGGCATCGCCAGCCAGCTGGTTGGTGTTTCAACCGGACGGAATTCCGCGCCTCTTCACCACGTCCGGGTCGGCGTGCACGGCGATCAGCCAGGCGGGACAGGCCGGCGGCGCGATCTACGTGACCAACGGCAGGCGGGACTATGCCGTCGTGCTGGCACCTCTCGGAACCGTGCGGGTCCACGCCTGGAACCCGAGCAGCGGCGCGTGGGTGAACTGATGGCCGACGCGAACTCGCGGCGCACGGCCGCAGCCGGATTCTCGCTGATCGAAGTCATGGTGGCGATGGCCATCCTCGGCTTTGGCCTGCTGACGCTGGCGGCGATGCAGCTAAACGCGCTGACCCAAGGCTCGGCTGGTCGCCACACCGGCGACGCCTCGGCTGCCGCGCGCAGCTACCTGGAGCAGGTGCACCGCCTCCCCTGGGCGACGCTCACGGCGGCTCGGGACAACGGGCCTTGGACGAACGTCTTCTGGCCCAACACCACGGACACGGTAAACGTCAGCGTCGATGTGCCGGGCGGTGGAGCGGCCGCGACGGAACATACCTACACACTCGCTTGGAACGTCACCGACATCAACGCATGCCTCCGCAACGTAGAGATTCGCGTCAGCTGGAACGAAGAGGGCCGCTCGGCGCCGAAGACGCTCACCCTCGCGACCCGCCGCTACAACTGGGGAAGCTCGGGATGCTGACGCGATCGAGGGCAGGATTCACGCTCATCGAGCTTCTGATCTCCGTGGCGGCGATGGGAATCGTGATCTTCTACACGCTCCGAACCTTCACGATCCAGCACCAGACGTACGTCGTGGTGGACCAGGTCTCCGAGGTCCAGAACAACAGCCGGGCGATTGCGGCACTGATCGAACGGGACATCCGCAACTCTGGATACATGGTACCGGCAGCGGCGGCGGTCTGCGGCCGGGACCGGACCACCGGCCCGGATACGCTCGTGGCCAGCGACACGGACGCGATGCTTCCGGTCCACCAGCTTCCTGTGTCGCTCCAGGACGATGAGCTCGGCGTCGACACGACGACCACTCCGGCCTCCGGAACCACGGTCCTGTCGGTCAGCGGCATCGTCATCGACGGGACACCGTCGTACAAGAAAGACAGTGGAAGCGCCGGGCTGGACAGCGACTTCCGGGTCAACGGGGGAGCCATCGTTGTCGACCTCGCGAATCCGCAGCGGGGGGTTGCCTGTGGGCAGATCACGGCGGTCAGCGGGAACTCGATCTCCGTGAATTTCGAGACGGTACTGAACGCGGGGAACGGAACATCCACGCCGGATCTCTACGTCGTACCCGGGCATTACTACGCGGTCAACACCGGGACGATCCCACGGCAGCTAGAGCGCGACGGCATCGCGTTGGCGAAGGACGTCGAGGATCTCCAGGTCGCCTACTTCTACGACAGCGATCAGGACAATCAGGTGACGGGCAACGAGTACCGGGGCGACTCCGGTTCCAACCCCTACGACACCACATTGATCGATGGCAACGACCTCCGGGAGATCCGCTTCCATGTGGTGGTCGCCACCCGGAGCGACGACCCCCGGAACCCGAACGCGAGCGGAACGGGACAGGCCCGCGAGAATCGTACGCCGGCCAGCACTCCTGGAGACGACGGGAAGCGCCGCCGTGTCTACACGTCCACGGTCCGCGTCCGGAACAACATGTTGTGAGGAGCACTGCCATGACCGCGACGAATCGACACGAACGGGAAGCCGGGGCTGCTCTGCTGGTCGCGATGCTGATGTTGGTGTTGATGGGCATGATCGGCTTCGCGTCCCTCGAGACGGTCATGCGAGACCGCCAGGTCGCGGGCTACAGCAACCAGGCTCAGTCGGCCCTCTACGCGGCCGACGCCGGCATCGCAGACAGCCTCGACATGCTGCGCGTCGAAATCACTGGCTCGGCCCTCACGAGCGGCGACTGCCTGACCACGAATCTCGAGGACAAGACCCTCTCGTCGCGCACTCTGCCCAACGGTGCGTACTACGAGCCGAACCCGGACGCACCGAACTCCGGGAAGATCTGCATGCTGGCCGCTGCGACGCCCTGTGCCGAAGTCGACGCGAGCATCGAGCAGGGCGGTCCCATCTACCTCTACACCGTCTGGAACACCCACGCCCAGGGCGTGTCACCGGGCGGCGCCAACACCCGCGTCTACGCCACGTCGGAGCGTTGCCACGCGTTCAACAACTGAGGATACGAACGCTTCGGGCGGCCGAAGGTTCACCAGGGAGACCAGGAGCACCGCATGCGAATCCCCACGAACGCCGCGCGCAAGCTTCTCGCCAACGCCTTCGCGTTGGCAGTTCTTCCCGGAGGTGCCGCTGCGTCCACCGATTGGGCGGCCCTCGATGACATGGAGAAGCCGAACGACGATGAGTGGACGATCCGCATCGAGCAGGGTAGCCACCGAAATCACGAGCGGATCGTGATCATCGACGTCGATGAACCGCGGCAGATGTTCTCGGGCCTCGACGGTCACGTGGAGGAGGTCGTGACGTACGCGGTGCGGCAGAGAAGGCCTTTTCCGACCGCGTCGAAGGTTGCGATCGATCGCAACACCGTAGACTGATTCGCAGCGAACGCCGGGAGCTTCGCTCGCAGCTTTGAATCCCACGGGAGGGGGCAATTCGATGGCCTGGAAGAAGAACAATCTCCGCGATCTGGCGGCCGTCGGAATCGTCGCGGCGTCGATCGGGTGTGGCTCCATCGACGAGTCGGCGAAGACGACACCGATCGGTGAGATCGAGTCACCGAGGGATCCGATGGCCGTGTCCCGCCCGAATCAACCGCCGGTGATCGACTCCCTTCAGGTGCTGCCCGCGCGGCCCGCGCGCGGTGGCACCGTCACGGCGCGGGTGCAGGCGTCTGACGCCGATCGCGATTCCGTCAAGCTCAGCTACGAGTGGCGGCTCGGCGGCAAGCGCGTTGGCAAGGACAGCTCGACCCTCCACTTGAGCGACGCACCCAAGGGGACGTCGATCGAGGTGACCGTGACCCCCCGCGATGCCACCTCCCACGGCAAGAGTCGATCGGCGAGGTCGCGAGTCGGCAACCAGCCGCCCATCCTGCTCGGGGTGGTGATCGAGCCGCTGGGCGAGGTGCAGACGCATCAAGACGTCTCGGCGAGCCCCCGGGCGAGCGATCGGGATGGGGATGAGATCGAGTACCGCTACCGCTGGCGGGTCAATGGCGAGGAGGTGGGCGACGAAGGGCCGATCCTCGCGTCGAGGTACTTCGAGCGCGGCGACCAGATCGAGCTGACCGCGACGGCGACCGACGGGCAGGATTTCAGCGCTCCGCTGGCGAGCGAACCGTTCCCGGTCGTGAATGCGCCGCCGGCGATCGTGTCGACCCCGGGAGGAATCGGGGACGACGGTGTCTTCCGCTACGCGGTTCGCGCGGAGGATCCGGACAACGACCGCATGTTCCGCTTCCGGCTGCTCGAGGCGCCCGCAGGGATGAAGATCGACGTGGTCACCGGCGAGCTCTCCTGGTCGCCATCGGACGATCAGGTCGGGGAGCATCCAGTGACGATCGAGGTCGGAGACCGCAATGGAGGCGTGGGGATCCAATCCTTCGCCGTTCGGATTGCGTTCGAGGGCGACGCGGCTGCCGCCGCGCCCGCACCCTGAGCGCGCAGATGGCGCGCCCAGACCGATCGGATTCGCGGATCTTCCGCTCGAGTGCCCGCTTTGCGCCGGGCGCAGCAGCGCGGTGTGGTTGCGGGCCGACGCATCTTCCGCGTGCAGCTCGCAGCGGCCGCTGCGGGCAGTGGTAGTCCGGAGGCCCCGGCGCTTCGGGCTCCTGCGCTCGCACGCAGCGGCCGCAACCCGCCGACCGGCCGCGTGATTGCGGCCCGGCAGGGCCGCAAGTTGCCGAATTTCCGTTGTAAAGTGCTATTCCCGGGTGTCCGATGCCGACGGGATGGAATCGGGTTTCGCGTGTCCCTGGCTCGCCGCCGGGGCGATCGCCAGTGCCCTGATGCTGGCCGCCTGCGGAGAGCCGAGCGCTCCCGCTGCAACGGCCACGTCCGCCCCTGGCTCGGTTGGGGGTGTCGCGGACAATCGGCCGCCGCGCGTCGAGGGCGTTCGCCTCGAACCCGCAGAGCCGTTGGCCGGCGACGCGGTTCGCGCGGTCGTCCGGGCGTCGGATCCGGACGGAGATCCGGTCGTACTCGTCTACGAGTGGAGGCTGAACGATCGACCGGTCGGGCGCGGTACTCAACGGCTGATGCTGTCGGACGCGGCGAAGGGTGATTCCCTCGAGGTGGCCGTGATCGCCAGTGATGGCCGCGCCGAGTCCGAGCCGCGTCGGTCGAGCGTGCGCATCGGAAACCGGCCACCCCGCGTCGAGCGGTTGCGGATCGAGCCGTCTCCGCCGTTCACAGCCGGAATGACGTTGCGTGTGCGTGCCGAGGCCGAGGACGCCGACGGTGACGACGTGGAGTTCTCCTACCGTTGGACATTGAACGGTGTCGAGAGCGGGAGCGACGATCCCGAGTTCGACACGTCGGCGCTCGATCGCGGCGACGTCCTGACCGTGTCGGTCCGCGCCGGAGACGGCAACGCCAGCGGTGAGGCCCTCGCATCGCCTCCGCTCGAGATCGTCAATCGCGCGCCGCGCGTCACGTCGCGACCCGGGCCGTCGGCGCTGGGCGGCGGCTTCTTCTACCGCGTAACGGCCGAGGATCCGGATGGCGACGAGCCGCTTCGTTTCGAGCTCGATGGAGCGCCGGCCGGAATGGTGATCGGTCCCATCTCGGGCGAGATCACCTGGAGGCCTGCTCCCTCCCAGGCTGGCCGGCACACGGTGCGGGTGATCATCGACGACCTGAAGGGCGGCCGTGTCGCCCACGCTTTCGAGGTCGACGTCGCGGGAACCACACCGCCGGCGGCGCCGGGACTCTGATGGGCGTCCGGAAGGGGCACATGCGCGAGCAGATGAGCGGAGACATCGGAATCGTCGCAATCGGGTCGCCGGCCGGGCGGCGGCACGCGGCTTTCACGCTCATCGAGATCGTGATCGCGGTGGCGATCATCGCGACTCTGGTGGTGCTGGGCGCGATGCGGTTCGAGCGCTGGCGTCAGGGCGAGGCGGTGAAATCCGCCGCGCGCAGCGTCCAGGGCGCTTTCTCGTATGCGCGGAGCGAGGCGAGGAGAACGGGCAACAACCAGCTCGTGCTCTTTCAAACGGACATATCCGGGAACGACCTGCTCGATGACAGTGGAAACAAGGTGCCGATCCTCGTGTTGAACGACGGCCGTCCCGGATCGGCCAACCAGAACTGCGTCATCGACGCGGGCGAACCCATCCATGTGGTCCGCATGGAGCGCGGGGTCTCCTGGGGCGCCAACACCGCGGGATCCAAGGTGGGAATCGACGAAGGGACGGGCCCACACACCTCGGGTTCGACGTTCGTGGACTCGGCCGGCAACGATGCCACCTGGGTGCTGTTCCTGCCGAACGGCACACCCCGGGCGGTAGACGCCGCGTGCACGGCAGGCCCGCTCGGCAGCGGTGCGGGCGGGATCTATCTCAAGAGCGCGGTGCGGGACGCGGCCGTCGTGTTGACGCCGCTCGGCGCCACGCGCGTGGTGATCTGGGGAGGAGGAATGTGGAACTGAGAAAGGGGCCGTCCGCCTCCGGATTCTCGCTGCTCGAGGTGATGATCGCGTTGTCGATCCTCGCCTTCGGGATGCTGACCGCCACGGTCGGTCAGATCTCCGCGTTGAAGACCTCTCGCCAGAGTCGCACCCAGATGCTCGCCATGTACCTCGCCGAGCAGCAGATGGAGGCGTTCCAGGCGATGACTGCCGCAGATGTTCTCGCCGCCACCGGCGATCCGAATTACCCGAATGACCCGGCGAACCCGATCGACCCGGATCCAGGGGACGACGACGACGTTCAGTTCACGCGGCGCTGGTTCATCCAGCAGGACACTCCGGAGGTCGGGGTGATCAGCCTGCGCGTGGAGGTCGACTGGGTGAGCCCGTTGGGCTTCGCTCGAACGACCACCCTCCAGAGCCACAAGGCAGAGCTGTGATGCGCAACGACGACGCGCAGTGTGGCTTCACCCTCGTCGAGCTTCTCATCGTGATGGCGATCTTCGGCGTCGTGATCGCTCAGGCGTTCGCGGTCTTCACCGCTCAGCACGCGACCTACAACGACACCGAGCGCTCGATCGAGATCCAGGAGGACGCCCGCCTGGTGGCAGATGCCGTGCTCACGGACGTGCGTATGGCAGGGTTCATGGTGCCGCGGGTCGCTGGAATCGCCAGCGTCGATGGAGGAGCTGGGGCGGCGGACATGCTCTGCACCAGCGACGCCGACGTGATCGTCGACTCCGAGATCGCCGCGGCCATC
>JBHHVG010000068.1:0-10692 GCA_046754165.1 Myxococcota bacterium | reverse complement strand
GATCGAGCCGATGGCCTGGGGCGAGGTCGGGTCTAGAATCGCGTCGTCGCCGGGCGCCAGGGCGCCGACGTCGAACACGGCCTCGAGCTCACTGTCGAGGGTATCGAGAGATCCGGACAGGCCCGGGTCGGAAGCCGACGGCGCCTCTTCGAGCGGCGCGTCCGGGGCAGAGATCGGGGCCGGCTCCGCCGCTTCCGGCGGGCTCCAGCCAAGGTCGCGATGAGCCCGTTCGACGTCCAACGACGTGACGGCGGCGCGCCCACAGAGGAACGCCTCGAAGAGCGCGTTGTCCGCGAGCGTATTCATCAGGCCGGGGATGCCGCGGCCGAGCTCGTACAGCGCCGTCACGGCGGTGGGCTCCAGGATGCCGGAATCGCCGCGGGCCACGCGCAGACGGTGGGCCAGGTAGGCGGCCGAGGCCTCGACGTCGAGGGGCGCGAGGTTCACCTTCACGTCGACCCGGTGCGACAGCACCGGATCGCTCGCGAGTGCCTCGGCGAGCTTCGGTATGCCGGCCAGCACCAGCGAGAGCAGCCGCCGATCCTCATACTCGAGCTTCAGCAGACCACAGACCTCGGAGAGCGTCTGCGGTGCGGCCAGGGCCTGGGCGTCGTCGATGATCAGCACCGCGTGGCGGCCGTCTTCGCGGATGATCGCCAGGCGGTCGTAGACCTCCGCGATCAGGGCCTCGCGCTCCGGCGCCGGCTCTTCGATGCCGAGCTGGCGGGCGAAGCGCGTCAACATCCAGGTCGCGTCGGCGGCACCGTTCAGCACGACCATCATGCTCGCCTCGAAGACCTCCTCCTCGAGGTCCTCGAGCAGCTGGCGAACCGCCATGGTCTTGCCGGACCCGACGTCGCCGATGAGGACGCACAGGCCCTTGGCCTGGCGCACCGCCCGATCCATGCGGCGCAGTGCCTCGCGCTGCTGGGGAGAATCGAAGACGTACCGCAACAGGGGCTCGTTGCGGAACGGATCTTCAGAGAGATGAAAGTGATGGAGATGTTCCACGTCGGGTCCTCACACGAACGAGATCTTCTTCCTGCGCTTCTTCTTCTTTTCGGGAGGCGCCTCGATTGCGGACTCCCCCTCTTCTGGCTCCGGCTGGGCGGCCGTCTCCGCCGACTCGGCGGCGGGCAGCCAGTCGTCGCCGTGCTCCGCCTCGCCCACGATGTCATCGAAGCTCTCGTACTCCGCAGCGGGTTCTGCCACGACCGCGTCGTCCGGCGCATCATCCTCATCGTCCGATTCTTCTGCAATCAGGTCCTCGAATGACTCGAACTCGCCTTCGGCCTCGGGCTTCTCGGGCTCGTCGAGCGCCGCCAAGCGCGCATCGACCTCGCAGAAGGTCGGATCCACCGCGGCGACCGCCTCGTAGGCCTCGCGTGCGCGGCCGGGCTCGCGCAGCGCCTCCCACGACCGGCCCAGCTCGAGCTGCGCCGTCTGCTTCTGCTCCGGGTTGGCGGCGTCTCCGCTCACGATGTGCTCGAACTCGGCGACCGCCTCCTCGAAGTGCTCCTGCTCGAAGCAGCACAGGCCCAGCATGTGGCGGCACTCGACCTCGCGCTCCGAGCTCTGCATGGCCGTGCGGAACTCTTCCTTCGCGTCGTCGAACAGGCCCATCTCGCGATACGCAATGCCGAGGTCGAAGTGGGCCTCGTGATCGGCCTCCGACAGCGTGCGGCTCACGCCCTGCTTGAATTCGTTGAACACCACGGCGAAGCCGTCAGCGGAGTCACCGAGGCCGCTCAGGGTCCCCGAGTTCTCGCCCTCATCGAGGGCATCTTCGAGCTCGGCTGCGAGGTCGAAGCCGCTCTCGATGGGGGCCGCTGCCCGCCGCGGAATCTCGAGATCCGGCGCCGCGTCGGGATCCGCCACGATCGGCTCCGGCGGCGTGAGGGAATCGCCGGGCGCTTCCACGGCGTCTGCCTCGGACGCCGCAGCGGCGATGTTTTCGGGGGCCGCGAGGGATTCCGCGGAGTCCGCCTCGTCCGTGGGCGGTCCCGCTTCGCTGCCGTCCCGCGTCTCGATCGCGAACTCATCCTCGGACGCCATCGCCTCTTCGACGCCGGTGTCGCCCGCCTCGTCGTCGACGCCGGTGTCGTCGTCCGCCGAGGCCCCCTCCGATACGGTCACCTCTGCCAGGAATTGCTCGGCCAGATCGTCCTCGAGCTCCGTGTCCGTCTGGCCCGCGGCGTCGAGGGCTGCAGGCTCGGCGACGTCCGGCGCGCCCTGGTCCGCGGCGCCGCCCGGATCGACCAGATCGAGCTCGGGTTCGTCGAACTCGATCTCGGTCTCGGGCATCTCCGGAGCCACCGCCTCGATCTCGTCGGGAGCGGGGATGTCGTCGATCCACGAGTCGAAATCGGCGTCCTCGGCGATCTCGTCGCCGACGCCGAGCTCGGGCGGCGTCTCCCCGCTCGCAGCCGACGCCGTACCAGTCGCTCCCGGTTCTTCACCGCGCAGCGCCGCCACCTCGCCGAGGCGGACGAGCGCGTGGGGATGGTTCGGCGCGATCGACAGCACGCGCTGGAAGATCACCTCGGCCTCGTCGTGGAGGCCCTGCTTCATGTAGAAGTCCGCCTCTTCGAGGTCCTCGTTGATCTGCTGGACCATCGAGCTGCTCGCTCCCGGGTCGTTGCCTCCGGAGTCCGCCGCCGACTCCGGCTCGGAATCGGACACCTCGAGGTCGAGGTTGTCGTCGTCCCCATCGGCGCTGGGCTGCGCGTCGGCGAAGTCCGAGTCGTCGAGGTCGATCTCGATATCGTCGAGGTCGATCTCGTGCCCGTCCTCGTCCGTCGCGTCGTCGCTCGCGGGCGCGTCCGCTTCGGCGGGCGCATCCCCCGCCAACGACTCCGCGGCCTCGGGATCGATGGCGCGGATGCGGTCGCGCAGCACCGCGACGCCTTGGCTGTCGCCGGCGTCTCGGGAGAGACTCGCGGCCTTCAGCCACATCTCCACCGCGTGGGCGACGTCGCCGGCATCGGCGTGCGCCTCCCCGAGCTTCTCGTGAGCCTCGCGATGCGCGGGCTCCTGGGCGATGATCGCCTCGAGGTTGGCAACGGCGCGCTCCCGCTTGCCGTAGCGCAGGTACACGCTGGCTTCGGCGAGCAGCTGCTCCGGGTCGCCGGTCGGCGTGGGCAGCGGCGGCGCGGACGCTTCTTCGCGCGGAAGAGATTCCGACGTTTCGATCGGATCGTCGAGCTCGAGGGAGATCTCCTCGTCCTCCTCGCCCTCGACGTCCTCGAGTGTCAGGCACGCGGTCGCTTCGGCCTCGTCGAACAACAGATCGTCTTCCAGCTTCGACGGCGACTCGGCCTCCAGCACCATCGGGTCGAAGCGGGTCTCCTCGGCTTCGTCGCGCGTACCGCTTGCGCCCGGGTCGCCGCCCAGTGCGGTCCCGCTCGACCCAGCGTCCTTGAAGGTGCCCGATTCACCGAGGTCGACCTCGGTACCCATGGCGCCGAAAGCTGTCGTCTCGTCGATGCCCAGCTCGTCGTCGAAGTTGCTCGACGGCACGTAGCGCTGCAGGATGTCCCGCGCCTGCTCGTCGTCGCCGCGCTGGAGGTAGAGATCCGAGAGCTGACGGTAGGTATCCACCAGCTCGTCGTCGCGCTGCTGCGCCCGGTAGACCGACGCCAGCAGCTCGTAGCGCTCGGGCTCCTGGGAAGCCTCGCCGACTGCGCGTTTGGCCAGCGGCTCCGCACGGTCTGCGAGACCGCGGCCGAGCAGGTTCTCCGCCAGGGCGGTCAGCGTCTCGATACGCTCGGGATAGATCTCGAGGATGCGCTCCAACGCGTTTGCCACACCCTCGTGGTCGCCCTGCCGTTCGAACTCGGCGGCGGCTTCGGTGTACTCGGCGACGGCCTCGGACTCGAGGCCCCCCTGGCGCAGCAGGTCGGCGACCTTGATGCGGCTGGTGGTGTTGGACGGATCGAGTGTCGCCATGCGACGGAGCAGATCGAGGGCCTCGCGCTTCTTGCCCTGCTTGTTGTAGCCATCCGCCGCCGTCTGGAGCGCTTGGATCGCTTCGACCGGCAGCCCCATGCGCTGGTAGAGTTCCGCGAGGGGTTCGTACGTCTCGAAGGCTTCGGGATTCAGGTTGTGGATCTGCTTGTAGACCGCAACCGCCCGGGCGTCGAAGCCTTCCTTCATGTACTCGTCGGCGACCTTGCCGTAGGTTTCGATCGCCTTGTCGATATTGCCCCAGCGCCGGTGCGCGTCGCCGATCTCGAGGCGCAAGCGCGCATCGCGCGGGTCGAGCTTCAGCAGCTTCTCGAACTCTTTGAGGGCCTTGGCCTGCGCGCCCTTCTGGGCGTGTTTCCGCGCCGCCTCGAGGACCTTCCGTTTGTTGATTGCCAAGCGCCGAGCCTCAGGACAGGGAGGTGCAAATGGTGGGGTATACCCCCTCCACTACTCCTATCGGCTGGCGAGATGCGCTCTTGAGGGGCCCCTGCGGGGGAAACCGTTCGTCGTCCGGTGGATGCGGTCCGGCTCCGGTCCCCGGGCGCGGGCCTCGCGAAGTTCGCATTCGGTCGGCGCACCGGGCTCGAGAGCTGCCTCCAGGACGCGGGAGAACGCCGCGGAGAGGGCGTCGGCCAGCGCATCCAGCGACCGGGGCGACCCGATCTCCTCGAGACTCGTGGCCTTTTCCCCATCCAGACCGACGATCGCCGACAGCTCGGGGGGATCCGGCGCCAGGCGGAGAGAGCCGTGCTGGAGCACGCCTCCGCCCTCCCGCCGCTGGGCACTCCCGATCAGCTTGCGACCGCCGACGCACACCTCGTCTCCCGCCAGCTGGGCGAAGCAGTCGAACCGCTCGGGCCCGGGCGCAGGCGGGAGCACCGGACTCGACCTCGCCGAGATGCCGAGGCTCGCGAGGGCGGAACGCAGCGCCGCCCCGATGCGCGCATAGGTCGCCCGCAGGCCGGGCGGCAGCAGTGCCTCCGGCGCGGCGATCGCGTAGGTGAGATCCCGACCGTGGAGCACGGCGCGTCCGCCGGTGCAGCGACGCACCACGCCCACGCCAGCCCCCGCACAGGCCGCCACCAGCGCGGAATCGAGGGCCTGGGCGTAGCCCAGGGACAGCCAGGGGCCGCTCCAGCGATACAGCCGCAGCGTCGGTCGCCCGCTGCGGATCGCGCTGGCGAGCAGCGCCTCGTCGACGCCCATGTTCCACGGGCCCGGGGCCTCGCCGTCGAGGATCAGCCGCCAGTCGGAGGGCACGCTGCGGCCTCGGCCTGGGCCGCGTCGAGGTGGTCGATCAGCGCGAGCAGCCCATAGCGATAGCTCCCGACTCCGAAGCCCGAGACGACGCCGAGCGCGACGCCCGAGACGAAGGAGTGCTGCCTGAACGTCTCGCGCGCATGGACATTCGAGAGGTGGACCTCGATGACGGGAAGTGAGGTCGCGGCCAGCGCGTCCCGAAGCGACACACTGGTGTGCGTGAGACCACCCGGGTTGATGAGGATGCCATCGGCGCGCGAGAGCGCTGCCTGGATGCAGTCGATGACGGCACCCTCGTGGTTGCTCTGGAAGCACGCGACCTCGGCGCCGCGATCCTTCGCGACGGAGGAGAGGACGGCGTCGATTTCGTCGAGCGTCGTGCCGCCGTAGATTTCGGGCTCCCGCGTCCCCAACAGGTTGAGATTGGGGCCGTGGATCACCTGGATCTGGTGCGGATCCGCCATGCCTCGCCTCCCGGCGCCGTGTCGATCGCCGATGGGCGCCCGCCCGCCCCGGAGACCCGGGGGCTAGAGCTCCAGGCGAAGGGCGAGCAGCTGCCGTCGGATGAGATAGCGCGCCTTGCCCAGGTTGCCATCCGGCGCGAGGACCACGACGACGAAGGTGTCGTCGTCGACCGCACGGAAGATCAGGGTGAAGCGGGCGAGCACGACGGTGGTCTCCTGGACGAGGCCGCCGCCGAGGGAGTCCGAGGCCTTCGAGATGTCCGCCAGGATCCGGCCGAACTCCGCGCCAGCAGTGCCGACCTCCTCGGCGAGGGGCTCGCCGGCCGGCGGCTTCGCGGCAGCGACTTCGGCGATGGAAATGCCGTCGTTGCCCATCAGCGCGGCCGCGATGGTCCCTGCGCAGCCGTCGACGATCTCTTGGAGAATCGCGTTGAAGCTCATCTCGGCTCTCTCCGAAGTGTGATCAGCCAGCCCTCCAGCGTTTCGATGATGCGCTCGCGTTGGCCGCGCACGCGGGCCGGTTCCGCCCGTGGCCCGGCCGTCGACAGGGTCGCGCGGATTCGCGACGCGGCCTGCGTATCTCCTTGGCGCTCCAACAGGTCGGCCATGGTCTGGGTCGCGAACAAGGGGTCACCCGTGCTGTGACCCTCTTCGGGACGGTCGAGCTCGACAGCGCGCATGGCCTCCAGCGCGACCCGGTCCGCGTCGACGAGCTGGTCGCGGACCGGCTCGGCGTCGTCGAAGGCGCGCTCGATCTCACCATCGGTGACATCGTCCGGGAATTCGTTCGGTGTGTGTGGGCGCGGCATCCCGGACGGCTCGCGGGTTGCCAGGTACTCGGCGGCACGAGAGACGAGCTCCCAGCGGGCGTCTTCGATGCGGCCCTGCTCGAGCAGCGCCAGCGCCAGGGCCACGGTTCCATCGACGCAGCCGGGCTCGCGCTCGAGGCCGCTGCGCGCGACCTCCTCGGCCCTGCGCAGGCGGCCGGCCCGGCGCAGCGCCTCGGCAAGGGCCGGAAACTCGGGAGCGCCGGGGTGGTTGGCGACGGCAGCCTCCAGGCGCGCGATCCGTGTCTGATCGATGGAGTCGGTCAAGGTCTTCCCTCAAGCACGCCGCTGGGCGCGTTTGCGCCGCGGCTTCGCCCTCTTCTTCTGCGCGGAACCCGGGGTCCGGGGCGCGATCTCCGCCGGCGTGAGCCGGACGGTCGAGGCCGACCCGATGCCCCGCAAGACCACGTACCGGATCCGCGAACCCCGCATTTTCTTATCGACACCCAGAGCCTGGATATAAGCACTTCGCGGGAACGGCGGCAGCTCCGTGGGCAGGCCGAAGCGCAGCGCCAGCTGCTCGATCCGGTCCGCCGTGCCGGCCGGCGCCAGATCGAGCGCCTCCGAGCGACGAGCGGCCGCCAGCATGCCCATGGCGACCGCTTCGCCGTGGAGAACGTCGCGGTAGCCCGTGAGCTTCTCGACGGCGTGCCCCAGGGTGTGCCCGAAGTTGAGCAGCGTGCGGACGCCCGCTTCGCGCTCGTCCTGCTTCACGATCTCGGCCTTGATCCGGCACGCCCCCTGAACGAGCGCGATGAGCGGACCCGGCTCGAGCGCCTGCAGCGCCGGGACGTCGCGCTCGATGCGGGCGAAGAACTTCGCGTCCCAGATCGCGGCCTTCTTGAACGCCTCGGCGAAGCCACAGGCCCGCTGGCGCGCCGGCAGGCTGCGCAGGGTGTCGATGTCGATCCACACCAGACGAGGTTGGTGAAAGGCCCCCACCAGGTTCTTGCCCTGGGGCAGGTTGACCCCGACCTTGCCGCCGATGCTCGAATCCACCATCGCGAGCAGGCTGGTCGGCACCTGCACGAACTGGATGCCGCGCAGGTAGCTCGCCGCAGCAAAGCCCGTGAGATCGCCGACCACGCCGCCGCCCAGAGCGACCAGGACCGAGTCGCGGTCGGCGCCGAAGCGAAGCAGCGCATCGTAGAGGCGCCGGACCTCGTCCAGGTTCTTGGAGGCGTCTCCGTCCGGGACCGTGATGCGGTTGACCCGCAGGCCGGCCCCTTCCAGGCCGTCGCGCAGGACGGCTCCGTAGCGCCGCCCCACCCTCGGAACCGTGACGATCACCGCGTGGCGCGCACCGGTGCGGCGCGCGATGGCGCCTCCCGCTCCGGCCAGGGTGCCGCGCCCGATGCGAATCGGATAGCTGCGCGCTCCCAGATCCACCGGGACCGTACGCGCCGGGGTCGCGGACTTCGTGCCGTTCCCGGAGCGGCGTCCGGCTCCGACGCGCGCCTTCATCGCCCGGCGAGCCCCCGCGCGACCGCCCTCGTGTTCTCTTCGGCGGAGCGGCCGTCGACGTCGACCACGACGTCCGCCTTCTCGTAATACGGGCTGCGCTCGCGCAGCAGCTCCACGAGGTGTTCTGCGCGCTCCTCGGGCGTCAGGCCGGCCAGCAATGGGCGTCCGGAGCAGTCTCCGAGCCGATCGAGCAGAGTCGCCGGAGTCGCGCGCAGGTAGACCAGCGTCCCGGTGCGCCGCAGCAGCGCCGCCGTCCCGGGCTGGGCGATCGCGCCACCGCCCAGGCTCACGACGGCTTGCTCGCCGGCGCGCGCCTCGATCGCCTCGCGCTCGAGGGCGCGGAAGGCCGCCTCGCCCTCCGCGGAGAAGAGATCCGCGATCGATCGGCCGCTGCGGGCGACGACGTCGGCGTCGGTGTCGGCAAAGGGCAGCCCCAGCCGCTCCGCGAGCGCGCGGCCGACCTTCGACTTGCCGGCACCCATCATGCCGACCAACCACACGGTGCTGTGCCGGGTCACGGAGCCAGTATAGACGACACGGGGGGAGCCGAAGCCCCCCCGCGTCCGGATTCGACTGCTTGGATGCCGCCTCAGCTCGCTGTCTGCTCGCTCTGGACGACCCGCGGCGTCACGAAGATCAGCAGCTCCTGACGGTCGTCGCTGATCTCGTTGTTCCGGAACAGACCCCCCAGGATCGGAATCGAGTGGAGGTACGGAACCCGCGACTGACGCTGCGACTTGCTGACGGTGTAGATGCCGCCGAGCACGAGGGTCTGGCCGTCCTTCACCAGCGTCTCGGTGTCGACCTCGTTCTTCGCGATGGCCGGTGAGCCGGTCAGGGTAAAGACGCTGTCGTCCGGAGCGTTCCGGGTGACCTTGACCTTCATGATGATGGCGTTGTTGGCGGTGATGTGCGGCGTGACCTCGAGCTTGAGCACGGCGTCGACGAACTCGAGCTGCGCGTCACCGTTCTCGAATGTCTGGAACGGAATCGACACGCCCTGTTCGATCTTCGCCTTGCTGTTGTCCATGGTCACGACGCGCGGGCTGGAGATGACCTTGCCGTCGCCGTTGACTTCGGCGGCTTGCAGCTGCAGGTCGAGATTGATGTTGTCGTCCAGCAGGAAGGCGCCGAGATTCGCCAAGGCGGTCGGACCGGCCGTGATCGGGTTGGCAAACACCGCGCCGTTGGTCACGTCGGTGCTCGGGTTCGGCCGGAACCGCGCGAGGTTGCCGCCGACGCTGCGGCGCAGGCCGCTGCTGTCGTCGAAGGGATCGTTGAACGGCTGGACGCCGACGGCCCAGACCGAACCGAACTCGCGCGAGAAGCTGAGCTTCGCCTCGACGACCTTCGCCTCGATCATGACCTGCGGAGTCTGTGTGTCGATCGCCTTGATGAGCGCCGTGGCCTCGTCGATCACCGAAGCGATGTCCTTCAGGATCAGCGTGTTCGTGCGCTTGTCCACGTTCACGGTACCGCGCTCGGTCAGCAGCTCCTTGACCATGCCCGAGACCTCGCGCGCGTCGGCGTAGTTCACCGGTTGGAGCTTCACGACCAGGTCTTCGAGCCGTTCCTTGGCCCGCCGCTCCTGGAGCCGTGCCTCCTCTTCCTGGGCGAGAACGTCATTCGGTGCGATGCGCAGCACGTTGCCGATGCGCATGAAGCCGAGGCCCTTCGTCAGCAGGATGATGTCGAGCGCCTGGTCCCAGGGAACGTCCACCAGGCGGATCGTCACCTTGCCCTTGACCTCGTCACCCGCGATCACGTTGAGGTCCGAGACCTCGGCGATCAGGCGCAGCACGTCGGCGATGTCGACCTCCTTGAAGTCCAGCGAGATCCGCCGACCCGCGTACTCCTTTCCGTCGATCAGGCCGCCCTCCTGGAGGAGCTCGATCGATGCCGGCGGCTCGAGGGACGCCGGAGCGCCGCCGGCCGCGGAAAGGCCTGTCTCGGCATCCTCGCGGCTCGGCGCAATCGCGGCCGGGGCCGGAGCCGACGCCGACTCGAAATCGGCGAGGCTGCTGCCGGAGTCGTCCGCGCTGGCGAGCTCCGTCTCGGGCAGGTCCATCACCGGCGGACGGGCCGCCACCGCGCCGGTGCGCGGGAAATCGACCACGAGCAGCGAGCCGCGCCGGAAGATCTCCGGCTGTGTACCCGCCGCGCGCTTCACCACAACGCGCACCTCGGCGGACTCCACATCGGGCTGCGCGAAGGCCGTGATCAGTGACACCGGACCCGCATGCTCCGGAGCGATGCGAACGGCCGCCTCGGGCTCGATCTCGGCTCGGGACATCGAGAGGATCAGCGTGTCCTCGTCCGGCTCGTAGACGAGGTAGTCGACCGGCGCATCTCCGAGGATCACCAGACGGTCACGCGCGTCCTGGGAGTCGAACTCGACGCCGTAGATGGTGACCAGCTCGCTCTCGCCCGTCGCCTCCGTCAGCGCTTCGGCTTCCGGCTCGCTGCTGGCGAGCTCGCTGGCCGCGAGGGCCTCCCCGTCGACCGTCGGCTCGGCCTCGATCGCCTCTTCGTCGGCGACCGCGTCTTCCGGGCCGTCCGACATCGGCGGATCGACGCCCAGCATCGACATCGCCGCGGAGTCCGGGCTGTCCGTGCCGGCCATCTCGACCGTCTCGGCCGATTCGGCCGTCTCCGCCGTCTCCGCCGTCTCGGCCGCAGAGTCCGGCTGGACGTCGGAACTCGCCAGGATC
>JBHHVG010000067.1:0-10710 GCA_046754165.1 Myxococcota bacterium | reverse complement strand
GTCGTCGAAGCATCCGTTTCACCTCCTGATTCCGCCTCTGAGTGTAGCAGGATGGACAACCGCAGCCGGCTGCGGCGCACCTGCTGGGATCGAGGCCGGCGATGATCGCGGTCACCTTTCGAGCGAGCGGCCCGTACTTCGTATCGTCGGCCTGTACTCGGGCAGGCGGTGTTCGTGAATCGATCGAGACCCGAGAGGAACCGGAATGCAGGCCGCTGCTCCGGTAGAGGACTCAGCTGGGGAAATCCGGGATGCCACGCGCTTTCCCGGAGGCCAGCAGCCTTCCAGGAGGCTTCGATCGTGAAGCTCCGCAATCATGAGGAATGAATATGTCGAACCGTTCAGCGCTGCGCCGCGTCCTTCCGATCGTCGCGTTCATCACATTCACGGCCGCGGTGCTGGGAGTCTCTCCAGCGATCGCATCCGGTGATACCTTCTCGGGCACGGGAACGGTCAACTCCATCGCGTCCGACGAGAGGAAGGTCAACATCACCCACGGTCCGATCCATGCCCTTGGCTGGCCGGGGATGACCATGGACTTCCAGCTGGCCGAAACGGCCTCCCTCGAAGGAGTCGAACCGGGGGCCAAGATCACGTTCGAGCTGCACAAGCGGTCCGACGGCGCCTACGAAATCGAGTCCCTCAGCCTCGTGACGGAATAAGGGCCCAAGCCGGCTCTGCGTGGAGCGCGGGTTGCCGGCGCTTGCCGTGGGTGAAGCCTGTAGTCGACGACGTCAGTGCTGCGCATGCGCGGCGCCGTGGCCCGCCAGCACCACGAGCTCGCCGATCATTCCGCCTTCCGTGTGGCCCGGAATCGTGCAGAGAACCGGGTAGGTTCCGGGCTGATCGAGCCGATAGGTTGCGGCTTTGGTCGCCCCCGGAAGCACATGAAGATGCACCCAGTCCCGCTCTCCGTCGGGCGTCCGCACGACGAACGTATGCGCGGCGGCCCCCGTGTTCTCGAGCTCGATCCGAGTGGGAATTCCGGCCTGTACCTCGATCCGCTTCGGCTCGAAGCGAAGCAGGTCGGACGCCTCGATGCGAACGGTCGCCTGCGGTGCAGCGTCCACGACGCCGGCCGGCCGCTCCATATGGGCGTGCGCTCCGTGCGCGTTCCCAGGTGCGACCGAGCGGCCCTCGTGACCGTCCCTTCCTTCTTCCAGAGCGCCCGCCGGATACTGTGCGCGGATCAGCTCGAGCAGGCCGTCGAGCCTGGTGAGCCCCTTTCGGGTCCGCGCGGCGTCGCCGCCGTCCGCTGCCACGTGCAGCCCGTCCGCGGCACGCGTCAGCTGCTTGGCCGCCCCTTCGACCCGCGCTCGTTTGCCCGGGTCGAGATCCCCCGACCGCTCGAGCAGTGCGCCGACCAGCTCGGGCAGCGGCTCCGCCACGGCGTGAACGTCCCCCAGCGCCCCGCTCTCGATGTCGCCCGCGATGGCGTCACGCGCCGCCATCAGCGCCGCCCAGGCGCCAGCCAGACTCGCGGGCTGCGGCGCGGGGTCTCCGTGCGCTCCAGGGTGCACCCCTTCGGTGGCGCTGTGGTCGTCTGCGTGCCCGGAATCCGCGCCAGCGGTGAGCGGCAGTGCCAGCAGCACCGTTGCCATGAGGGCACGGGTCAGAGTCGTCTTCGTCATCTCGATTCTCCTTGCTTGGGTTGGGTCCATGCGTCGAGGAGTCCTACCTCGACGACTCGATCCGGTCGGCCGCGGATGCCGCGACCGCTGGAATCGCATCGAGTGGATCGCCACTCTCGCGCGCCAGATAGTGCTCCGCGGCGCGCCGCCCGAACTTGAAGAAGACCGCCGGTGTGACGGCCATGTCGAGCAGGGTCGAGCTCAGCAATCCGCCGAGAATCACGACTGCCACCGGGTAGAGGATCTCCTTCCCCGCCTCACCCGCCGAAAGCACCAGCGGGATCAGCGCGAGGCCGGCCACCAACGCGGTCATCGTCACCGGGACCAGTCGCTCGAGCGATCCGCGCACGATCATCTGTCGGTCGAAGTGCTCTTTTTCGTGCTCCATCAGATGCAGGTAGTGGGAAATCATCATGATCGTATTGCGCGAAGCGATCCCGGCCAACGTGATGAGGCCGACGAGGGTTGCAACGGACACCGTCCCGACCATCGCGTACGTGAGCGCGAGCCCGCCGATGAACGCGAGCGGGATGTTCAGGAGGATCTGCCCCACGATCATCGCGCTGCGAAAGTGCGTGTACAGCAGCAGGAACATCGTCGCCAACGTGAAGACACTCAAGAGTGCGATCAGCCGCGTCGCCTCCTGCTGGCTCTGGAATTGCCCCTCGAAGCGCACCGAATAGCCCTGCGGAAGTTCGACGCTGCCGACGGCTGCCTGCATGTCGGCCACCGTCGAGCCCAGATCACGCCCGGAGACGTTGGCCGACACCACGATTCGCCGGCGTACGTTCTCGCGGTTGATGATGTTGGGGCCCTTGGCCTCGAGGACCTCCGCGAGCAGCGCGAGCGGAACCTTTTCTCCGGATGGCGTATCTACCAGCATCTCCCCGAGGGCTCGAACGTCCTCGCGGAAGGCCTCGTCGTACCAGACGTAGACGTCGTAGGTTCGCAGCCCGTCGAGCACCTGGCCCGCGACACGCCCGTTGAGCGCCGTCTCGAGCAGCTCTGCCAGATCGCCGACCTGCACGCCGTAGAGCTGGGCGCGCTCGCGGTCGAGCGCGATGCGAACCTGTGGGATCAGGACCTGCTTCTCCGTCTGGAGGTCGACGACGCCCGGGACACGCCCGAGGGCCGCCTGGATCTCGGCGGCCTTGGCGCGCAGCAGGCCGAGGTCCTCGCCGAAGAGCTTCACGGCCACCTGGGCGCGCACGCCCGACAGCATGTGGTCGAGGCGGTGGGAGATCGGCTGACCGACGTTGAGCGCGATCCCGGGGATCTCGGAGAGCTTCATCCGGATGTCCTCGAGGATCTCCTCCCGGGATCGCAAGGAGGGCTCTAGATCGACGTCGATCTCCGAGTAGTGGACGCCTTCGGCGTGCTCATCGAGCTCGGCGCGACCCGTCCGGCGGCCCGTGTTCTCGATCTCCGGGATGGAGAGCAACAGCCGCTCCGCGAGCCTTCCGGTCCGGTTGGACTCGTCGAGCGAGGTCCCCGGAGCGACCAACACGTTGATCGTCGCGGTGCCCTCGTTGAACTCGGGCAGGAACTCCTTGCCCATCATCGGGTACAGCGCGAAGGAGCCCACCACGAGCGCGCCCGCGATCCCGAGTGCCGCGAGCGGGTGCTCGAGCGCCGGGCCCAGCAAGAAGCGCCGATCGAGATCCTTCAGCTGGCGGACGACCCATCCGTCCTCCTCCGTGTCCATCCGCTTCATGCGCGGGAGCAGGTACGAGCAAAGGGCCGGGATGACGGTGAGCGAGACGACGAACGACGCCACCATCGCCACGATCGTCGCGACGCCGATGGGTGCGAACAGCCGGCCCTCGATCCCCGCGAGTCCGAAGAGCGGAACGAACACGAGGATGATGAGGAGTGTTGCGAAGAGGATCGAGTTCCGGACCTCGGCGGAGGCGCCGGCGATCACGCGGAGCACTGGTCGTGGGCGCTGGAGGTGGCGGTTCTCCCGAAGACGCCGGAAGACATTCTCGACATCCACGATGGCGTCGTCCACCACCATCCCGATCGCGACGGCCAGACCACCGAGGGTCATGGTGTTGATCGAGATATCCAGGAAGCGGAAGAAGATCGCCGTGGCCACGAAGGAGAGCGGAATCGCGGTGAGCGTGATCAGCGTCGTGCGCACGTTCAGCAGGAACAGGAAGAGCACGATCACGACCATGATGGCACCGTCGCGAATCGCCTCTTCTACGTTGGCGATCGCGGCATCGATGAAGCGCGCCTGCTCGAAGAGCAGCTTGAGCTCTACGCCCTCGGGAAGACCGTGCTCGATCTCGGCGAGCGCCTCTTCGACCTTCTCGGTGAGGGCGATCGTGTCGACTCCCGGTTGCTTCTGGACCGATACGATGACCGCCGCCTGCGCATCCACGCCCGCGTCGCCACGCATGATGTTGTGGTCGATCGTCAGCTCCGCGACATCCGCGAGTCGCACGGGGACCCCGTCACGCGAAGCCACGACCGTGGCACGCATCTTGTCGAGGTCGGCAGTGCGTGCGATGTTGCGCACCAGCACCTCACGTGATGCAGCGTTCAGGAATCCTCCTGGGGTGTTCGTCTGGGAGCGGGCTGCCGCGTCCAGCACTTCCTCGAGGCTCACGCCGTAGGCGGCCATGCGTTCGGGGTCCGCGAGCACCTGGAACTGCTTCACCCCTCCACCGATCGGGATCACCTGAGCGACGCCCGGGATCGTCAGCAAGCGCTGCCGGATCACCCAGTCCGCGATGCTTCGCAGCTCGAGCGGGGGTGTACTGCCGTCCTGGCTCGACACCCCGATCAGGAGGATCTCCCCCATGATCGACGAGACGGGGCCCATGACGGGCGCGATGCCCTCGGGGAGCTTGTCGGCGGCCAGCTGCAGGCGTTCCTGCACGAGCTGCCGCGCGCGATAGATGTCCATGCCCCAGTCGAACTCGACGAACAGGATCGAGAGACCGATCCCGGAGTTGGAGCGCACGCGGATCACGCCGGGGGCCCCGTTCACGGCCGTCTCGAGCGGCCAGGTGACCAGCGTCTCGACCTCTTCCGGCGCGAGTCCGGGAGCTTCGGTCAGAATGGTCACGAGCGGCCGGTTCAGATCCGGAAAGACATCGACCGGAAGATCGCGGATCACGAGGATCCCGTAGACGAAGACCAGCAGGGAAGCTGCGACGACGAAGAGGCGGTTGCGCAGCGAGAATTCGATCAGGCGGTTCAGCACGACGAGCGCCCCTCGGACGCGGGCCGAGAGCGTCCGCGCAGCAGCCGCACGCCCATCGCAGCCACCGCACCGACGCCGAGGGCCCCGATGGCCCAGGGCCAGACGGCCCGTGGCGGGCCCTCGGAGTGGGCGTCGGCCGTTCCGTCGGCCGCTGAAACGGCGTCGGCGGGCTCGCTCTCCTTCTCCTCTGCGATCGGCGTCAGGTACTGAAGCGAGTAGTTCCCCTCCACGACGACCCGCTCACTCGGGTAGAGCCCTTCGATGATTTCGACGAAGCGGTCGTTGGAGACGCCGAGCACGAGGGCCCTGCGCTCGAAGCGCTCCGGACGGTCCTCGTCCTGGACGAACGCGTAGAATTGGCCAGCCTCCCCGAGCAGCGCGCTCTTCGGGATCGCGAGAGCGAGGTCCGCCCCACCCGTGACGAGGCTCAGCGTGGCGCGCATGTGCGGTCGAAGGCGTGCGTCCGAGTTGGCTACGCGCACGTAGACAGCGAGCGAACGACTGTTCGGGTCCAGCTTGCCCCCGAGTCGCTCGACCACACCCTCGAAGACATCTTCCGGGTAGCTCGGGACGCGCAGACGCACCTTCTGTCCGACCGAGACCCGCCCGATCTGGCCCTCGAAGACGCGGCCGATGGCCAGCACCTCGGTGAGATCGGCCACCTCGAACAGGTGCCGGTTCGGCTCCACGTCATCGCCCACGACGACGTGACGGTCTGTCACGACCCCGCTCACCGGCGAGGCGTACCGAACTCGAGGCGGCGGATCTCCGAGCTGAAGACTCTCGACCTCGACGAGCCGCTTTCCCTTCTCGACGCGTTCCCCTTCTTGGGCGAAGACGGCCGACACGCGGCCGGAGATCCGGCTCGAGACCGTCCCCGAGCGTGCGGGATCGGCCCGGATTTCACCGATCACGCGAAGCGTCGTCTCGACGGCACGCAGTTCGGCTTCTGCGACTGCGAGGCCGAGGTTGCGCTGCGCGACCTCGGAGACCTCTATCGGTCCGGCGGGCGCACCCGAGGCAGATTCGCTTCCGGGGGCGTCGGCGTGACCCTCGTGGGCAGGCGCCGGGCTCGCCAGGCAAAGGGCCAACGCAAGGCTGACGACGATCGGTCTCATGGCGTGACTCCCGAACTGCGCAGTTCTTTCAGGGGGGGGCTCGATCCCGTTGCGGCTTCGAGCGTGATCGCGGCCTGGCGCAGATCGCCCTGGAGCTGGACGTAGAGCGCGCGGACCTCGTCGTACTGGCGTTGTGCCTGGAGGAGCTCCGCGATCCCCACCAGGCCCTGTCGATAGCCCCGTTCGAAGAGCTTCTGAGAGCGGGTCGCCTCAGGGAGGATGTCTTGGGCGTACGCGTCGACGCTCGAACGCAGCGTGCGAACGCGCGCCTGTGCAGCGCGAATCTCTTCTGCGACGCGAAGGGCCAGTGCGTCACGCGAGTGTCGCGATCGCCGCAGCTCGGCCTCCGCGGCCGCGATGCGACCTTGCTGGCGGTTCCACAGCGGAAACGGAACCGTGACCCCGAGCGCGAGGACGGAGTCCCGCTTGACGCCGATCGGATCATCGAACACACCGCGCGAGTGCTCGTATCCCAGCCCCACCGTCCAGTCCTCCCACACCTCCGCACGCGCAAGAGCGCGGTCGGCGTCCGCGCGCTCGATCCCTCGGCGCGCCGCCTCGAGATCCGGCCGGTCGCCGCGGCCGTTCGCCACCGGCGGTGTCGACGGCAGCGTGCCCGGATCGAGCTCGCCGACCGGTGACAGGCCCGCCGGCGTCTCGCGCCCGAGGAGCCGCACCAGAGCGGCCGCCGCGACATTCCGCTCGCGGATCAGCCGCTGCGCTTCCTGCTCGAGACGCATTCGCTCGATCCGGAGGAGGCTCACCTCGGCCGGGGACGCCTCCGCAGCCGCGAGCCGGCTAGCCGTCGCGTCCTCGACCTCGCGAACCACCGCCACGATCTGACGGTTGACGCCGAGCTGTTCGTCCAGCACCCGGACCGAGTAGAAGGCACTCTGGACCTCTGCCACGAGTCTGCGGACGAAGTCCCGAACCTCGGCCTCGGCGATCGCGACGTCCTCGCGCGCAACGTCCTTCTCGCGGCCGAGGCGCGCGGTGACCGGAAAGCTCTGAGCGAAGCCCACGGATCCGACGCGCTCTCCCTCCGCCTTGAAGGCGAAGTCATCCGAGTAGCCCAGCTCGAGCTCGGGGTTCGCGAGTCGTCCGGCCTGAAGCAATCCGCCACGCGCGATGTCGATCGCAACGCGCGCGGCCCGGAGATCCCGGTTCGCGGCCAGGGCCTCGCGCACGGCGCCTTCGGCCGTCAGGGGATCGGATGATGTCTGGGACCTCGCGGGACCCGAGGTCCCGAAGGTCAACGCCGCCGCGAGGGCAGCGCAGAATAGCGATCGCATCGCACCTCCAAGTTCATGAAGACCCCGGAACGTCCGGGGAACGCCTTTCGGGCGTCGAACCTGGGGATGCTCAGATCAGAAGCGGCCGGCGCGTACGCGCGTACGGAAGAGGTGCGGGTTGACGGAGCTGGAACCGAGACGCACTGGGAAGAACCTCCGCTCGGGGTGCGTCCAGAAGAGGGCTCGGGAGCGACAGCGAAATCGACTTCGGGCGAGGCTTCCCGTCCAACATCGACGCGGCGACGGCCGGAATCCTCGCGTCATCGCTGCAGCAGGTCGGCGCGTGTGTCGGTGCGCCCGGTTCGCCCGTTCGGGACTCCGGGCGCGCCGCGTGGTCGTGGCCGCCAGGTCCAGGTTCGCTGGCCGCGTGGCTGTGCTCATGACCGTCCGGGGGGGCGGCGTGGACGTGGGCATTCGCCGCCGCACTGTGCGCGGGACACGCGAGCACGCCGGCAGGCAGAACCCAGCCGGCAGTGATGACGATCGAGATGAGAGCTCGGATTCGCATGCTCTTCCGTTTCGAGCCAGAGTCCAACCGGCCCACGGGACCGACCCTCGGACTCAATCGGCTGACGCCTCCGAGCCCTTGAGACCCCCGATCCAGCGCGGAAATTCGCGCCGGCCCCCAGGCAGCATATACCCCCATGGGGTACATCGCAAGCCAGCGGCCGATCCGCTGGTTCGTGTCTCACAGTCCAGCGAGTCGCTCCCTCTGGTGAGCCGCCCACTGCTGGACGATCGGCGCAGAGAGCGGAACGTCACCCGGTGAGCCGGGTCGGCGAACTCCCTTTCAACCCGCTCGCGGGGCCGAAGAGAGAAGGACGCGGGCCCGAATCCCCGCCGCAACGCCGGTGAACGCTCCCGCGGCGGTTCCGGCGAGCCAGCCGGCGAAGACACCCAGCGGGGCGCCGACCGACTGGAGCGCCAGGCCCGGAGCGAGCAGGATGAGGAGAATTCCCGCGGCAAGGATGGGCTTTACCGGCGGGTGCCGGCTGTCCTTCAGCACCAGGAACGCCGCGATCGCTCCGAAGAAGAGCGTCGTCACGAGACCGAAGCAGAGGGCGCTCAGGGCGGGCCCGCCAGAGTGGGTGAGAGGCGCTCCGATCCCGGTTTTCGACCACCAGTGGAGGAAGTGCTGATCGGGGCATACGGCTCCACAGACGCCCGCAAGCCCGAGGCCCAGGATCCCGACGGACACGGCGCGCGCCAGTGGAACGGACGGCGTGCGCACCTGCAGGAAGGCGATCGCGAAGCTCACCACCAGAAGACCGGCCCACACCGCGCTGAACACCGCGACGTGCCACGGCGGGTGGTGACCGAAAGGATGACCCGAGATCAGGAGGGTCACGCCGAGTGCGCCCGTGACGCCGAGCACACCAGCCGCCAGCAGGAGGCGGGCCGTTCGTCCGCCGCGGAGCTCGACGTCATGCTTGATCGAGGTGAGGATTCCGGACCGGACCTCCTCGCGGATCCCGGGCGGCGGGCGCTCGTTCTCCGTCGCCACCATTACAGCCCGTCCGAGCGCGCAACCGACCGAGGGCTAACGCGCGTGAATCTCGAGGGGTGACTGTGGAGGCACGATCGGGCGCAGACGCTGGATCGCGCGGGAAGCCATCTTCTTGACGGCGACGACGGACTTGCCCAGATGCTCCGCGAGCTCCGGAAAACCGATTCCGTCGACCTTCGCGGACAGCACCACGTAGCGCTCCTCCGGTGAGAGCGCGTGCAAGAGCTGATCGATCTGCTCCCGGTCGACGAGCTGCTCCTCACTTCCCGGTCGCTCGGTGCGAGGGTCCCGATCTTCGATCGGGACCTCGTGGCTGCGGAAGGCACGGCGGTGATCGTCGATGAGGAGTCGATTCGCGATCTGGAAGAACCAGGGTGTGAAGGGACGCGCCGGGTCGTAGCGGTCGCGGGCACGGTGGATCCGCAGGAAGAGCTCCTGGTAGAGGTCCTCGGCACGCTGCGGGGAGTCCGTCCGCTTGAGGAAGAACACGTAGGCGCGCGGCTCATAGCGTCGAAAAAGCTCGTCGAAGGCATCGGGATCTCCCGCTGCGTACCGCGCCATGAGGAATTCATCGGGTTCTTGTGGCCCGTTGGCACGTCGTGCTGTTCCAGACATACGGGGCGCCTCTCGTTTCGTGACACCGCGAAGGACGTGCATTTCACGTGCCACTCGCCTGCCATGCGCCCATGCATCTGGTCCCGGAGCCCGGGGCATCCCGTCCGCGCGGCCCCTGGTGATTGTGGCGCATTGTCTCGGATCTGTCCGTGGGTCGCTCGCTCCAGGCGGGAATCGGCGCGTCCGCGTCGGCCGCGGTCTTCGGTGAGTTCGAGCCTGAGGTGCTCGGGCCGGTCCTTCGTCGGCGGGGTCGACGACGTGGATCTCTCGAAGGGACACCCCTCGGGAGTCACGATTCGACGCCCGCGCCGTATTCCTCAACCGCGGGCGGGCCCGCCGAAGAGGAGCGTGTTTGGTGCGGGTTCGGGAGGATAGCGCTGTCCCGCTCTGGCTCACCGGCTGGGCGAGCGACGTGGCCGCCGGCCTCGATCCTCGCGGCATCGCAGCGCCGGTCTGAGGAGTTCCACGTGGATCGCGGACGGCACCGCGCGGGGAGCGGCGAGATGAGGAGACATGCGAGAGGTTGCGGGTCGGGGACCAGGCACGCACGGATCGGGATCTTGCTCGGCGCGAGCCTTGCGCTGCTGGGAGCGGCAAGCCCGCCGCCCGAGACGCCGCCCGACCCCCTGTCCCTGGCCTGGTGCCTGGAGCGCGCCCAGGTCACCAACCCGGATCTCGACGTGGCCCGTGCCGCGGCCCAGGCCGCCCAGGCGCGGGTGTATCCGGCCGGTGCGCTCCCCGATCCCCGCTTTCGCTACGGGCTCAGCAACGTGCCGACGGGCGATTTCGATCTGGATTCGACCCCCCTTTCCGGTCAGCAGCTCGGCTTGAGCCAGCGCATCCCCTTCCCCGGCCTGCTCGGGAACCAGCGCGACGCAGCGCGCTCGGCCGCGAACGCCTCGGAAGACGACCTCGGCGACCACTCCCGCCGCGTCGCGGCCGCGGTCGAGCGAGCCTGGGTCGAGCTCGGCTTCGCCCAGCGCGCCCTCGACGTGACGGTCGAGAACATCGACCTCCTGCGTCAGCTCGCGAAGATCGCCGAAGCGAAGTACCGGGTCGGCGGCGGGCTCCAGCAGGATGTGATTCGCGCCCAGGTCGCCTTGACCGAGCTCCTCGATGAGCTCCTAGGGCGCGAGGCCTCGATTCGCTCCGCCGAGGCACGTCTCGGCAACCTTCTCGACCTGCCGCCCGAGATGCCCATCCCCCGCACGACTTCTCTGCGCGAAGCGGCCCCTCTGCCGGACGTGACGGCGCTCCTCGATCAGCTCGAGTCGACGAGCCCGCGCCTGCGGGCGCTGGCCGGGCACCTCGACCCGCTCCCCGACGTCCTGGC
>JBHHVG010000066.1:0-10734 GCA_046754165.1 Myxococcota bacterium | reverse complement strand
CAGTCTTGGTGAGGGTTTCCCAGCGAAGCACGTTCGGGGTCGTCAACGGGCCCTCCTGCTGATGGCCGCATTCTACCCCCTCGGCCACGGCAGCGCGGTATCCCGGCCGCTCAACGCTCCGCGGCGCGCAGGAGGCCCACGCGCAGCTCCCCGAGGATCGGACCGGCTTCGACATGCGCCGGCACGAGCACCGGTCGGGCGGAGGTTCCCATCAGCGCGAAGACATCGAGGTCTTCGGCGACCCCGCCGTGTTCCGGCAGGAACACCGAGAAGGCGTCTCCCGCCGAGTCGGTGGCGAATGTGGGCGCGACGGAGCGGATGCGGCCCCGGACGGAGAAGACGAGGTGTGGTGGATCGCTCGTCGGTGCCGCGAGTCGCACCCGTCCGGTCAGGCGGGGCGGCGGCCCCTGTCCCGCGCGGACCGTCTGCTCCGCGACCTCGATAAGGATCTCCCGTTCACTCTCGATCGGGAACTCCGACGGGTCGCGACCGACCAGCCACCAGTGATCGCCGATGGCAAAGAGCTTGTCCTCCCCGACGCGCTTCGGAAACAGCTCGTGCTTGCGCTCGACGCTGGCGTCGATCGCGAGCTCGTCTGTGGCATGGACGAAGGTCCGGCCGTGCGGTCCGTGACTGACCACGACGTCCCGCGAGAAGCGGTCGCCGAGTGCAGAGCGCCCATCGACCGGCCAGGGAATGTGCAGCTGCAGGTGGTCGGCGATGGTCGGCAGCACGTCGATGGTCTCGAGCCCGCGATCGTCCACGCGGCCCGAACGCTGACCGGGAGACTTCACGAAGAGCGGAACACGCAGGATGTCTTCGGGATGCCGGTGATCGACGAGCTTCCGTCGCGACTGGTTCGGCCAGAACGACGCCCCGTGATCCGCTGTCACCACCACCAGCGCCCGATCGTAGATTCCGTATCGGCGCAGCTCCGCAACGAGCTCCCCGAGCAGGCGATCCGCCAGTACGACCTGGAACAGGTGTCGCTGATAGCCCTGGGCGATCCACCAGGGATCGTCCCCCCATACCCCCTTGGGCGGACCGAGACCCGGAATGTCTGGCGGCGCGTAGAATTCTCCCGACGGCATGTGGACCCACGGGACGTGGGGAAGCAGCGAGTGCAGGAAGTACAGGCACGGCGACATGCAGTCGCCGACCCGGTCGACGAAGCCCTGGAAGGAACGCAGCCGGTTGCCGTAACGGGCCTTCGCGCTGACCTTCCCGAACTCGGCCGGATCCGGTGCGGAGAAATCGCGCCAGTCGCGATCCACACGAGGAAGCGACGTCGCGAGAGGACGCGGCAGCACCAGGTGACCGTAGACGACCGCGAGGTCCGAGAGCAACGGACGCGGCAGCCACGAATCTCCGGGCGCGTCCCGGCGCGCCTGGGATCCTCGGCCCGGATCGAGCAGGGTACGCGCCTCGTGGATCTCCATTGCATAGCTCCCGCCGAGCAGCGTGAAGAGGTTCTCCGGGTGGTCGGACGCGATGGGGAGCAGGCCCGCCCGCGGGAGACGGCCCGTGAGGATTGCGGGCACCGCCAACGCGGTCTCGTCGGCGACCGCGTGGGTGTGCCGATACCAGGTGGATTCGCCAGCGAGGGCCGCGAAATTCGGAAACAGCTCGTCGTCGATCGACTCGGCATCGCGGAGGATCGACGCAAGGGGCAGACCGTCGAAGATCAGCAGGACGACCGGGGCCGGCCGCCCGACTTCGACGACCGCGGCATTGGGCTGCGCGGTCCCGGCGAGCAGCTTCTTCACGCCTTCGCGGGTGAGGAAGCTGATCGAGAAGACCAGCGGGGCGGCCGCGAGCAGCGTGACCGCGCTGCGGACTCCCATGAAGCGAACGTACGCGGCCGCGAAGAGGATCCCGCCGAGGCACGCGAGCGATTCCAGGGCGACCGGATCCCAGGCGACGCCCGCCAGCGGGCACAGGAGCGTGAGCGCGACGAGCGCGCCCATCAGGACCGCGTGAAGGGACCGCGCCGCCGCGCGGCTCGCGAGCGCCACGGCGCACTCCAGTGCGAACAGGATCAGTGGCGGAACGAGGACAACCGCAGAAGTCAGCGCCCAGACGGTGCTCGCCGCGGCGCCGTGCGCGACGAGGAGTTCCGGGTGGCGCTGGAGCGCGTCGAGCAGCGGAGCGGCAATCGCGAAACCGCAGAGCGCAAACAGGTGGAAGCACCACACCCGCATGGTCCGATCCTATCACGGGCCCCGAGCGAGTTGGTGAATTTCGAATGCGCCGGAATCTCCGCGTCCGCCGGCCGCCCACCGGCCCGCACGCCGACAGCGCGAATTCACCGACGTCGCGTCATGTCTCGTCGGATGCCCGGGACGCCGCCTCGCCGCTGGCGATGAAGTACTCGCTCGTCATTACCGTGCGGATCCTCCACAGCGTCAGGAATGATACGACGCTGTGCAACATGATCGCCATGTTCTTCACCAACGTGAACGGATTGCGTGCGCCGTAGAACAGGAAGGGATTCGTGACGTGCTCGAACGACGGCCAGGCCTCTTCGACGATCCCCTCGATGGGCGGCGCGCCGGGCGTCAGGCCCTGGATGACGACGTTTCGCACATAGCGACTCCGCGGCTGCATCGCCTCGCTCATGGGCGACTGGCGGCCGTGCCATCGGCGAATCCATTCTTCGCGATCGAGGCGCCGCGGGCGCTCCATGAGCGTGACCGCCAGCACTCCCGGCGATCGCTCCCCGTCCGGCCAATCCCTGGGGCCGGCGTGCCGGTTCCCGCCGTACTCGGTGTAGATCTGCTCCTCGACGTGATAGCCGGCGATCAGGAAGCCAGACCGGCGAAGCTCGTCTTCGAGGGTGAAGCGCGCCTCGACGTCTTCGAGCCACACGTTCACGGCCGCGGACATGGGCCGCTCGAAGGGCACGCCGGGAGCCGGAGAACGGACGCGCGCCCTGTCGTCGGCGATGTTCATCTGGAGCCTGCGTGCGCCGTAACGCCGAAGCTGCGGAGCGCAGCCGTCGAGCAGCAACCGCCGCAGCTCCTCGCCGCCTCGACGGTGCGGATCCCACAGGATGTAGACGATCTTCTCGAGGGTCATCGGGCGCTGCCGCTCCGGGCCGACGCGAGCCTGTCGAAAAGTCTCCTCGCGTCCGGAAGAATCGCGGGGATTCCTTCGGCGGCGCGGACGCGCGGCTCGTAGCCGAGCTGTTCGCGCGCCCGGTCGATCCGAAAGAAGCCGTCGCGGCTGATGTTCAGTACTCCACGGCGCGTAAGCGGCGGCTCGGGCCTGCCGAAGAAGTGCAGCCACTCGAGCACGTTCGCGACCAGGAAGACGATGGCGGCGGGGATGCGGCGGCTGGGCCAGCGCTGCCCGAGGCCTTCGACGAGCGGTCGAAACCACTCGAGGCCGTTCATCGGTTCAGCGTCCGTCACGAAGTACGGCTGGCCTCCGACGACCTCCGGCGTTTCGGTCAGCTTCGCCGCCGCCAGCAGGTGCGCGTCCACCGCGTTGTCCACATGGGTGTTGTCGAGCCTGGCGCTCCCGTCGCCGACCAGCGCCGTGAAGCGGCCCATGGCCAGTTGCTCGATGAAGGCGCGGAGCATCATCCCGTCGTCGCCCGGCCCCCAGATTCCACCGGGACGCAGGGCCACGGTGCGGAGGCCGTCCACGCCGTCCGCGACGAGCACGGCGCGCTCTGCCAGCATCTTCGTCTCGCTGTAGAGGTCGAGAAGGTCCCCGCTTCCGATCAGCGGCGTCGACTCGTCGCCTCCGCAGACGGGCTTCCCCATCGCCACGTTGAAGCTGCTCGTGTAAACGAGCCGGGAGACACCCGCGGCGCGGCAGGCGCGGATGACGTGTTCGGTGCCCACGACGTTGACCTCGAAGACGTCCAGCCGTTCTTCCAGGCGGTAGCGCGCCAGCAGCCGGATCAACGCTACGGTGTGGAACACGGTGTCCACCCCCTCGCACGCCGCCCTCACGTCGGAGTAGAGACGCACGTCGCCGACGATCGAATCTCCCGAGGAGCCAGGCGGTCCGGGTGCGAGATCGAGAGATCGGACGTTGCAGCCTGTTTCGACGAGGCGGAGGACCAGGTGCCGACCGAGGTATCCACTGCCGCCGGTCACGAGACAGACCGGCCCGATCAGGCCGGGATCGAAGAGCGGAGCCGTCATGACCCTCCTTCGTACATGCCGCGTACGGTGCGGCTGAAGAAGCGGATCGCGGCGGACCGCGGTGCGAGCTTGTTGAGGATGATGTGGACGGCGCGGTTGACGCCCCCGGCGATCGCGGTCGGCCCCTTGCCGAGTCTGGCGAGCGACGCGTCGACCACGGCGTCCGGCGCCATCGGAAAGGCCCCTCTCTGCTTCGACTCCGGCGTCCGCGCGAGGAAATTCGGCGTTCGCGTGGCGCCGGCCACGCAGACCTGCACATCGACGCCCAGGGGCCGAAGCTCGCTCCAGAGACTCTCGCCGAAGACGGTGATGAACGCCTTGGAGGCGCCGTATGTGCTCATCAGCGCCGACCCCTGCCAGCCGGACATCGAAGACATCAGGACGATGCCGCCGCGGCCGCGAGCAACCAGACGATTCGCAACCGCTTGGGTCAGGAGCAGGACGCCGCGGCAATTGAGATCGACGGTTCGGCGATGGCTGTCGTCGCTCTGGCTCAGGAACTCGCTGACCTCCGCGTAGGCGGCGTTGTACACCAGGAACCCCACGTCCAGGTCGCGTGTCGCCGCGGCGATGCGCAGGGCTGCGTCCGGCACAGAGAGATCCGCCGCGAGCACCGCGGTCCGCACGCCGGTACGGCCTTCGATCTCGGCGGCCTCCGCCCGCAGTGGCCCCTCGCGGCGCGCGATCAGGAATACGTTCAGGCCGCGCTCGGCGAGGCGCCGACACCAGGCCTGACCGATTCCCTCGGACGCGCCGGCGACGATCGCCCACGGTCCGTATCGATCCTCGAAGGTCATGCCCCCTCCCGTGCGAGGGAGGGAATGTAACTGGCCGGGCCCGGGCGTCCTCCTGCGATCCGCCTCGGGCCCTCGCAATCCGCGAGGCGAGTTGACAGAATCCCCGGGGAGCCAGGGAGCGGGGTCACTGGGAGACGAGGCATGGAGATGCCGAACGACCACGCGCTCCGACCGGGAGCCTCGGGGACCGGTTGAACGGACGGGCGCATTGGCTGGCAGCGGGTTGGGCCCTGGGCGTGTCGGGCGCCGTGGGCGTTCGCGTGTGGAACGCCCTGGCGGGCCCGCTGATGTGGGGCTACGACGCCTGGGGGCACGTCGCCTACGTGCTCTTCCTCGACCTCTACCGTGGTGTGCCCTGGGCCGATCAAGGCTGGTCGTATTTCCACCCCCCCCTCCACTACGCGCTCGGCTGGCTGCTGGCCCAGGCGGGCAACGGCGAAGTCCTGATGCGCGGCCTGGCGCTGCTGTCGAGCGCGGCGAGCCTCGGTACGGCGGCCCTGGCCGCGATGCTGGTGCGCCGGCTCTTCGCCGATCGTCCGGGCCTCGCGCTGCTCGCCTTCGTGTCGGTAGCGCTCCTGCCGGTTCACCTGTTCGTCAGCTCCATGCCCGGCAACGAGCTCACCCTTGCCTTCCTGACGAGCGCCGCGCTGCTGAGCTTCATCGCCAACGAGGGTCGCGATCCGCCGCGCATCACGGGCGACGCCATCACGGGAGCCCTGGTCGGTCTCGCGTTGCTGACGAAGTTCAGCGGCCTGCTGCCGCTGATCGCCTTCGTGGCGAGCCTGCTGCTCCGAACGGCGACCACACCGGCGAACGCTCGAAGCTGGCGGCGCACGCTGCTGCGCGCGGGCGTTCTCTGCGGAACGGCTGTAGCACTCGCGTCACCCTATTACGCGCGCAACATCGCGGAGTTCGGGACGCCCTTTCAGCTCTCCCGCGACTACCCGCTGGTGGCCGCCGTCGAGCGCGCCCAGCCGCCCGGAGTGCGCCGGCTGAGCGACTACGTGCGCCTGTCGCGGAAGATGTTCGAAGACCCGGATCCGCGCGCGCGCCATCTCCTGCACTCGGTCTGGGGGTCGGTGTACGTCAACGTCTGGGCGGACGTGACCCGTGAGACGGACGTCGCCCCCACGCCGGCGTCGAAGCGCGAGCTTTCCCGGGCGTCCACGCGTATGGCGATCCTGGGCCTCGCCCCGACCTTGCTGGCGATCGCCGGCGCCGGTCTGCTGGCCCGGGACGTCCTGCGCGGCCGGCGGCGAGCCGCGGGGATTCCGCTGCTGTCCCTCGCCGCCGTGGTCCTCGGCGCCTTCGCGCTGTTCGCGTGGCGGGTTCCCCAGTGGTCGGCCCTCAAGGCCGCCTACCTGCTGGCGCTCTCCCTTCCTTATGCGGCGTTCCTGACCCGGTCTGTCGAGGCGCTCGCACGCCGGGCCGCGGGGTGGCCGCCGACGGCCCCGACTGCGGCCGTCGGCGCTGCACCGGTCGCCCCCCGGGTCCCCCGTGCCGAACGCCAGGTGCTGCCGGCGCGCGCGGATGCGCCGGCGACCGGCGCGGTCCACTTCTACTTCGGCGAGTACGACGCGAGCCGGCGCATCTACACGCGATTGATCGAGGGCTCCGGGCTGCCGCTGCCGTGGCTCGAGAACCTGGCGGCGGTCGAGGTTGCATCCGGCCGGCCGGAACGCGCACGCACTCTCTACACGCACGCGGCGGCGCTGGCGCAGCGAGCGGGTCTCCCGGATCCACATCGCGCCGGACGGCGGGCAGTGGCCGCCGCCCTCGCGGGCGATCTCGACGCCGCTCTCGACCTGCTCGACGCCGGACTCAAGGAAGCGCCCGTCGCCCAGCTGCTCGCCAACCGAGGAGCCGTGTACGCAGCGCGCAACGACTCCGCGCGGGCGGAGCGCGACCTCGCCGACGCCCTCGCCCGCGAGCCGGCACTGGGCCCGGCCTGGTGGAACCTGGTGGTGCTGCGCACGCGGACCGGCCAGCACGCTCTCGCCCGCGATGCGGCGCATCTCGGCGCCATCGAGACGTGCCGGACGCCGCGCCACTACCCCTACGGGCTCGGAACCGGCGAGATCCTCGAGTGGGGCGTCGGGCGCCGCTGGCTGCTCGTGCTGGGTGAGAACGGGCTCGAGGCCGCACTCCCCGCTTTCCATCGCGGCATCTGCCGCGCGCTGCGACGGGACGCCGAGAACGCGTGACGGCCGTCGAACGAGCCACCCGGTCGCGATCCGGTGTCTGGATCACCGCGGGCGCCGCAGCCCTGGCCGTCGCCGTGGGTGTTCGGATGTGGAACGCCCTGGCGGGCCCGCTGATGTGGGGTTACGACGCCTGGGGGCACGTCGCCTACGTGCTCTTCCTCGACCTCTACGGCGCCCTGCCCTACGCCGACCAGGGCTGGTCCTACTATCAACCACCGCTCCACTACGCCCTGGGGTGGGTGCTCGCCTCGGCGGGAAGCGGCGACGTGTTGATGCGCGGCTTGTCCCTGCTGGGCGGCGCCGCGAGCCTGGGCATCGCGCTGCTGGCCGCGGGACTCGCGCGCGGCGTCCACCCGGGGCGGCCAGCATTGGCGCTGACGGCCTTCTGCGCCGTCGCGTTCCTGCCGGTGCACCTCACCGTCGGAAACATGCCCGGAAACGAGATGACGCTGGCGTTCTTCAACGCCGCGTCGATCGCCTCGTTCATCGCCAACGAACGACGCGCGCGCCCCACCCTCGCGGGGGACGTCACGACGGCCGTGCTGCTGGCCCTGGCCCTGCTGACGAAGCACAACGCGCTGGTGGCGCTGACCGCGGTGCTGGCCAGCCTGTTTCTCCGCGCGTCCGTCAGCGCCGACCCGCGCGCGTCTGTCGCGCGGGCAGCGACGCGTGCCGCCGTGGTTCTCGCCGTGGTCGCTGCAATCGCCGGCCCACTGTACCTGCGCAATTGGTCGAGCACTGGAAAGCTCATCCCGACGAACCGCGACTACGCCCTGGTCGCGAGTATCGAAGCCCCGCAGCCGCCCCAGGTGCGTCGCCCCCTCGATTACCTGCGCTTCGCGCCGTCGGTCCTGCTCGAGCCCAACCCGCTCTCGCCGGCTCTGTTGCACTCGGTCTGGGGATCGCTCTACACCAATGTCTGGGCCGACACCCACCGCGAGTCGGACCGGGAGCGGGCGTTGGTCGCGGAGCGGCGGCTTCCACCGGCGTTCGTCGGCATGGTGTGGCTCGGACTGTTGCCGACGACCCTGGCGGCCCTGGGCGCGGCCCTGGCGCTGCGCGACGTGCGAGGTGGCCGCCGCCGGGCGGACTACCTGCCCCTGCTGCTGCTGACCGCGGTGATGCTCTGCGCCTTCGCGGTCTTCGCCTGGATGGTCCCCCGCTGGTCGGCGCTGAAGGCGTCCTACTGCCTGTCGCTCTCGCTGCCTTTCGCGCTCTTCCTGGCGCGCGGCGTCGAGGCGACGGTCGCACGGCTGCCAAGGCCCGGAACGGCGACCGTCGCGGTCGCGCTCACCGGCGTGGCTCTGGCCGCCGCCGCAGTCGGGACGGATGGAATCGTGCTTCCGCGCCGTCTCGACTCTCCCGCGACCGGCGCGGTCCGTTTCAGCTTCGGCGAGTACGGCGACGCGCGGAGCCTCTACGGGCGCCTCATCGAGGGCAGCGGCTACAAGGCGCCGTGGCTCGAGAACCTCGCCGCGGTCGAGCTGGCTCAGGGCCGCCCGGACAGGGCACGCCTCCTCTACGACCGCGCCATCCGGCTTGCGCGTGAGCGCGGACTCGGCGACCCGCGCCAGCTCGCGCGGCGGGGCGTGGCGGAGGCACTCGACGGCGACATCGCTGCGGCCCGCGCCTCCTTCGACGCTGCCCTCGTCACCGACGCGCTCCCCGAGGTGCTCGCCAACCGCGGTGTGTTGCGTGGCTTGGAGGGAGATCGACCGGGCGCGATCGCCGACCTCGAGCACGCACTCCGCCTCGATCCACAGCTGCTGCCCGCCGCCTTGCAGCTGGCCGCCGAGCTTCGCGAGGCAGGGCGCGCGCAGGACGCCAGGGCCGCTGCGGATCGCGCCGCCGCCATCGCCTGCGAAACACCCCGTGGTTATCCGTACGGGCTCGGGACCGGAGAGATCCTCGCATGGGGCGTCGGGCGGCGCTGGCTGCTGACCCTCGACGACCAATCGCTCCAGGTCACCCTGCCGGACTTCCATCGCCAGGCCTGCAGTCGATTCGGGGGTGCGCCGGCGCCGACACGGACGCGGAGTTCGCGACGCTCGACGCTGGAGATTTCGGCGCACCAGGGCAACTCCGCGTCCCCTCCCGCGATCGCAGGTCAGGCGAACTTCTAGAAGTCGCCGTTCCCGGATCGGTGTTTGCCGCTTCTCGATTTCTTGATCCGCGAGAGACTCGAATCTGCGTAGATATGGCAGGCGCCCGAGCAATCGCGCAACTCGCTCACCGTGTACCGGCGATCCGGATTCTCTGTCTTCTTGTGGGGGCCGGGCTTGAAGTCTCCAGCATGACACCCGGCACAGTCCGGACGGTAGGCACCCGACGTCCAAGTCGCCGCCTGTGAATTGCTCGTGTGACAATCGACACAGTCGACCCCGCCCGAGTGATCACCCGGGTACGTCGGAGAAGAATGAGTGAAATCGATCGATCCCCAGCCTCTCGTGCCGTGACACTCGGCGCAGTCGACCGATGTCACGAAATGTCTCGAGGGTTTTCCGGTTGCAAGCGAGCCGTTGTGACAGCTTCCGCAATTCCCCGTAACACCCGAGTGGTTGAAGCCCCCCGCGATGGACCAGGACGCGGTGTTGTGGCAGTCCTCGCAGCGAGTGGAGCTCGCGATGTGGTTCCGAGACTTTCCGGTGGCGGTGTTGCCGTCGTGGCAACTCACGCAATTGCGGGTGACGCTGGCGTGATCGAAGCCCCCCGCGATCGCCCATGAATTCGTACTGTGGCAGTCCTCACAGCGATTGGAACTCACGATGTGGTTCCGGGTCTTGCCAGCAGCCGTTCCGCCGTCGTGACAGCTCCCACAGTTTCCGGTGACCCCCACATGGTCGAAGCCTCCCGCGAGTCTCCACGAGCTGGTGTCGTGACAATCTCCACAGAGATTCGTGCTCGGGATGTGATCGCGACTCTTTCCCGATGCGAAGCTTCCGTTGTGGCAGCCGAAGCAGTTCCCGTTGACGCCAGCATGGTCAAAATCCGCCGGCGTCCACGCGATCGTCCGATGGCAGACCTCGCATTGATTTGGGCTGGGCACGTGATCTCTGGTCTTCCCTGGTGCGGTCGAGCCGTTGTGGCAGCTCGCGCAGCCGCCCGAGATTCCGCCGTGGTCGAATCGGGCGATGGCCCAGGCGGTCGTCACGTGACAGTCGCCGCAGGCTTCCGAGCTGGGAACGTGGTTCGCGGGCTTGGACGCCGCCTCCTGGGCGAGCCCGCCCCCATGACACCGAGCACAGGCTTTCGGCGTCCCCTCGAAGATGCCGCGCAGATGGCACGATTCACAGCGTGCGCGTTCGTGGGCCCCGGTGAGCGGGAATCCTGTGCGCAGGTGATCGAAATCGCCTGCGGCGGCGACAGCCGGGTGCAGCGCGGGCGCAATCGCCAGAAGAACTCCAGCGAGGCTCTTCAACAGCCGGCCGGAGATCGAACCGTGCACGTCGCGTCTCTTCTCTGATCTCATCGAATCACCTCGACTTCGCTCCACGACTCGTCGTCGTGGCAGCGCTCACAGTCCCTTCCAAAGGACCCGAAATGCGGATCATCTTTCCGGTGGCACCCACCACAGTC
>JBHHVG010000065.1:0-10753 GCA_046754165.1 Myxococcota bacterium | reverse complement strand
GGCGGACCTCGGGCCGGGTGGCCAGGATGCTGGCGGCGACCTCGACGTCGCGGGGTCGACGATCCCCGGCATCCCGGTGGTGTGGACCGGGCGCAACCGGCGCGTCGCCTGGGGCGTGACGAACGCCCGGGCGGTGACGACAGACCTCTACCGAGAGAAGCTGGGCCGCCGCGACCCGTCGATGTACTTCGACGGGTCGCGCTGGCGCGAGCTCGCCCGGAGACCCGAGACCCTTCGGGTGAAGGGCGCCGACGCGGAGCAGCTCGTGGTGCGCTCGACACCCCACGGCCCGCTGCTCGGCGTTCTGGTCGAAGGCGATCGCGAGCCGCTCGCGTTGGCGTGGACAGGCGCGCGGCCGGATGTCCGCTCCGGCGTCGCGTCGATGCTCGAGGTCGCCCGGGCCGGAAGCGAAGCCGCGCTCCTCGCGGCCCTGGCCCGGCACGAAGAACCGCCGCTCGCCGTCGTCTACGCCACCGCCCGGGGGCGCGCGGGGATGCAGGTCGCCGGTTGGATCCCGCGCCGCGCGTTGGCATCGGGGCTCATGCCGCTCCCGGGCCGCGCCCGCTGGTACCAGTGGGACGAACGCATCGCCTTCGAAGACCTGCCGAAGCATCGCGTCTCCGATCGCGGCTGGGCCATCGCCGCAGACAACGTCTTCGCCCGGTCGCGCAGCCGGGTTGCGGTCGAGTGGCTCTGGCGTTCGGGAACGCGCGCGCGCCGAATCGATACGCTGCTGCGCACCGCCGCGGCGAACGGGCCCCTGGGTGTGCGCCAGGTGATGGCGCTCCAGACGGACGTCGGCATGGAGCGGGCGAAGCGGCTCGTCGCCAGCGCCCTGGTGCTGATCGAGGCGGGCAAGCCGTTGGGCGCAGTGGCCCGGGAAGTCGTCGACTTCCTCCGGGAGTGGGACGGGCGCGCGCTCGAGTCGAGCTCCGGCGCCGCCGTCTATCACCTCTTCCTGTCGAGTCTCACCCGACGCCTGCTCGAGCCGAAGCTGGGCGCCGAAATGCTCGACCGCTATCTGGCGTTGCCCCAGGTCGACCCCGACCTGGTGGTCTTCGAGATCGTGCGCGACGCCGAGGCCGGCGGGGCCACCGATGAGTGGTCCGACCCGGCGTTCGTCAGCGAGGCCGTCCGCGCCGGGCTGCGCGAGACGTGGTTCAAGCTGAGCTACCAGCTCGGCTCGAATCGCGACAAATGGCGCTGGGGGCGGCTGCACCGGCTGGGATTCCGCTCCTTCTTCCCACGGGAGAACCTCGCCGGGGGGCCGTACGCGCTCGCCCCGTTCGGATACGGCGGCGCCGCCGACACCGTCAGCGTCGGGGAGTACGACCGCGTCGACCCCTACGCGGTGCGCGTGGCCTCGACCTTCCGCTTTGCCGTCGACACCTCGACCCTCGACCAGGCCCTGGTGTCGTTGGCGCCGGGGCAGAGCGGCCATCCAGGTCATCCGCACTTCGCGGACGGCGTCGATCGTTGGCGGGACGGACGTCCCCACCTCCTCATCACCGCGCCGCTGCTGATCGAGGAGTCCAGCCAGTCCCTGCTGCGCCTGGAGCCGCGCTCGTGAAGGACGCCGCGTGAACCGCACGATCCTGTACGCCGAGGTGCCGGATTTCTACGCCAGCGTCGAGCGCTCGGACCATCCGAGCCTGGTCGCGCGTCCGGTGATCGTGGGCGGCGACCCGCGCAAGCGGGGCCTCGTCCAGTCGGCGACGGCGGCGGCGCGCGCCGCCGGAGTGACGCTCGAGATGCCGGTGATCGAGGCGCTTCAGATCTGCCCCGAGGCGCGGGCGGTGCGCACCAACATGCGGCGCTATCGCGAGGTGTCGCGGCAGCTCTTCGCCTGGCTGAGGCGCGGCGTCGAGCGGCTGGAGCCGACGGGCCTCGGCGCCGCGTTCTTCGATCTGGGTCGGGAGGGAGCGTCGTCTCACGAAATCGGCGTCCGGCTCCAGCAGATCGTGCGCCGGGAGCTGCGGCTGCCGCTGCGCGTGGGCATCGGCTCGGGCAAGAGCATCGCGCGCCTGGCCGCGGAGGAGGCGGGGGAGGGCGGCGTCCGCGTCATCGCACCCGGCGAAGAGCGGGCGTTCCTGCAACCGCTGCCGGTCGAGCGTCTCGAGGGTGTGGGCGAGAAGACGGCGGCGAAGCTCGCCGAGCTCGGCGCGCGCACCATCGGGGAGATCGGCGCCGTCGGCCGCGAACGTGTCGAAGCCGCCCTCGGAACCCACGGCCTGCGGATCCTCGAGCTCGCGGATGGGCGCGACGACCGCGCGGTGCGCGGAACGCTCCACCCCCAGAGCGCCAGCCGGGAGGCGACCCTGGCCAACCCGTCGCGCGACCTCGCCGTGCTCTCCGAGCACCTCCGGGACCTGGCCCAGCAGCTGGCCGCCGAGCTCCGGCTGCAGGGCCTGTGCACCGCCCGGGTGGCCCTCAAGCTCCGCTTCGCCGACCAGGGCAGCGCCACCCGCAGCGTGACGCTCGGCACGCCCTCGGCCGCCCCCGGCGATCTCGAGGAGGCCGCGTTCGACCTGCTGGAACGCACGGACGCCGGGACCCGCACGGTCCGCAGCCTGCGCCTCCAGCTGGCCGGCCTGGCTCAGCAGGGCGCAGCGGGCGCGCAGCTCGACCTCTTTCCCCCATCTTCCTGAGCGCTTTTTTCGGGTCGCTCTCAAGCGCGTGACACCACCGGCCGAAACGTACATGGGCCGCGGTCACGGGCCGGAGGGGCCTCATGGGATCATCGTGTAGCGTCGAACGCCGGAAGTATCAGCGCATCGGTACCGACCAGGTCATCTCGTTCGCACCTGTCGAGAACCGCGACCTGCTGGGCGTGAGCCGCAATCTCTCGACCGGCGGCATCCGCTTCGAGGCGGTCGGCTGCGAGATCAACCTCGGTGACACGCTCCGCGTGACCTTCAATGTGGGCGGCCACACGGTCGTCGCCGTCGGCCACGTCGCCTGGGCGACGGAGATGGACCCCATCACGATGGACGTCGGTCTCGAGTTCATCGACATCGACCCGGATGCCTTGAAGCTCCTGGACGATCTCACGTCCGTCGAAGCCCTCGCGTAGCGGCCCGATCCGCGCCGACGATCCCACCCGGTCGGAACCCCGGTGCGCCCGGCTTGACACGTCCGGGGGGGGAGTGTCAGCTTCCGCCCCTATGTCCGATTTTCACCAGGGTGGGGTGATCACCACACTCCATCGCCTGGGTTCTCCCGACGTCGAGCGCCTCGAGCGCGACCTGCTGAGCCACTCGCGGACCCGCCCGATCGCGCTGGTGCTGCCGTGCCTGATCTCCGAGCTTCGCGGCCCGGGACTGAAGGGCATCGTCGACACGCTGCGCGGCGTGTCGTACCTGCGCCAGATCGTCGTCAGCATCTCCGGCACCGAGGATCGCGGCGGCTACGAAGAGATCCGCTCGGTCTTCGACGGCGTCTGCACCCGCGACGGCGAGCCTCCGATCCTGCTGTGGAACAGCGGGCCGCGAGTCCAGGCCCTGTACGAGACGTTGCGCCTCGAGGGCCTCGATCCGGGGGACAACGGCAAGGGGCAGAGCACCTGGCTGGCGTTCGGCTACGTCCTCGCCACGGACGTATCCCGGGTGATTGCCGTCCACGACTGCGACATCCGCGACTACAGTCGCGAGCTGCTGGCGCGCCTGTGCTTCCCGACCGCCAATCCGAACCTGCACTACGAGTTCGCCAAGGGCTACTACGGCCGTGTCGCCGATCGCCTCTACGGCCGTGTGACCCGGCTGTTCGTGACGCCGCTGCTGCGGGCCATGAAGGCCGTGCTGGGCACGCATCCGCTCCTCGAGTATCTCGACTCGTTCCGTTACGCACTGGCCGGCGAGTGCTCGATGACGACCGACCTGGCGCGCATCAACCGCATTCCCAGCGATTGGGGGCTCGAGGTGGGGACGCTGACCGAGGTCTACCGCAACTGCTCGCCCAAGCGGATCTGCCAGGTCGAGCTGGTCGAGAATTATGACCACCGTCATCAGGAGCTGTCCGTCGACGACGCCACGGGGGGGCTGCACCGCATGGTGTTCGATATCGCCTCCTCGGCGATCCGGAACCTCGCGAGCTACGGCGTCGAGTTCGACGCGGGCTTCCTGAACACCCTGGTGACGGCGTACACGCGCACGGCCCAGGACGCCATCGCGTCCTACAGCGACGACGCCCGGCTGAACGGGCTGACCTTCGACCGACACGAAGAAGAGCTCGCGGTCGAGACCTTCTCGCGCGCCCTCAATGCCGCCGGGCTCGACTTCGTTCGCGATCCGATGGGCAAGCCACAGATTCCCAACTGGAATCGCGTGATCTCCGCCCTGCCGGACTTCCTGGAAGAGCTGCGGGATGCGGTGGAGGCCGACGCCGCCGAATCCGCCTGAGCCGGATCAGCGGCTTCCAGGCGGGCGGCTGTCGACGTTGGCGAAGTACCAGTTGCTCGTGGGCTCGTCGATCTGGCGGCTGGACGTCATCGCGCTCCGGTCCATGAACCAGATGCGGACGTCTCCGGCGCTCGCGTCGTAGACGACGAGGTCGCTGCGGCCGTCGCCGTTGTAGTCCCCGATGGCCACGATGTCACGCGCGCCGGCCGACTGGTTTCGCGTCGAGGCGATCTCGCTGCGGGTGCCCGTGGTCGAGAGCCGCACGGCCAGTCGGCCGCTGCTGTCGCGCAGCAGCAGGTCGTCGCTGCCGTCGCCGTCGAAGTCGCCCGAGCCGAGGATCTCCCAGGCGTCGCCTTCGGCCTCCAGGTCGCCGAGGGTGGTCGGCTGGCTGGTTCCCCAGATCTCCGAGACACCGGAGGCGGAGTCCCGCCACAGGATGTCGGTCATGCCGTCGCCGTCGAAGTCGCCCGAGGCCAGCACCTGGGCGGCCTTGCCGAACTGCGATCGCAGTCTCCAGACCTTGTAGGGCTTCTTGGTGAGCATCCACACCCGGAACTTGTTCTTGACCGCCTTGTGCAACAGGATGTCGTCGCGGCCGTCGCCGTTGTAGTCGCCGTTTCCGACGATCTCCCACTTCGGGGAGATGGAGCGGTTCAGGAGGGCGGTCGCCCGCACGGCGCCATCCTGCATGTAGGAGATGGTGACGTCGCGAGTGACCGCGTCGCGCCACAGGATGTCGGCGGTGCCGTCGCCGTCGTAATCGCCGTTGCCCTCGATCGTGGCGTTGGGTCCCTCGCCGTCGAGGCCCCAGGAGCCCGCGATGCCTCCGGCGTCGATGGCCCACACCTCGAGCGCGCCGTTCACCTGGTTGCGCAGCAACAGGTCGGAGAGTCCGTCCCCGTCCAGATCGAAGACCGGGACCGCATCGGCGACCGATCCGTCGCCCACGCCCGTGCCGCCGGCGCCTCCCGTATCGGGGTTGCCGGCTCCCGGGTCGGTGCCGCCGGTGCCGCCCGTGCCGGGGTCGCCGGCTCCCGGGTCGGTGCCTCCCGTGCCGGGGTCGGTCCCAGCGCCCCCTCCGGGGTTGGTCGGGGCGGTGGAGACGAACTGCACGACCTCGGAGGCCTCGGACAGGGGGCCCGGCAGGGTCGAGACGCCGAAGGCGGCGGTCGAGATCTGGACCGTCTCGCCGAACTCGCCGGAGACGGTCACCTGGTTGGTTCCGAAGACGGCGCTGTGGAAGACCGGCTCGGCGCCGTTGCGCTGGATCAGTACGTAGTAGCCTCTCACGTCGTCGCCGACGGCGTCGGTCCACTGGAAGGTCACGCTCGTGCGGTCTTCGATCACGAAGACGGCGGCCGCGGGGGCCGCGGCGAGGGTCAGCAAGACGACGGCCACCCACTGCCGGATCCTGCAGCTTGGTTGACGGCGCAGCATGCGTTCCCCCCCAGACCTCGAGACCGTCGCCGCGTCAGGCGGCCGCGACGCGTCCCGAAGACCGGGTGTCGTGGCGCGAATCTGACCGAGTCGGCGCGTTGGGCGCGAGCGCCCCTCTCTCCCCTTGCCTCCCCTGTTTCGTACAGATCCGCGGAAAGCGAAGTGACGGCAATCACATGCGGCCGGTGCGAGCGGAAAACCCCGCGCACGGGCGAGCGAGCGGTCGCGTTCCGACCGCATTGGAATTCGAGGGGGTCGCGTTCCGGCGTTCGGAGGGAGAGGGTCGGTCGCGGGGCGCGAGATCAGCGGTCGGGGGCGGGCTCGAGCGCGATGGCGAGCACGTCGTCGATGGAGTCGACCCGCTTCAGGTCGACCTTCTCGAGGATCTCCGGCGGAATCTCGACGAGATCCTTCTCGTTGCGGCGGGGCAGCACGACGACTTCGATGCCCGCGCGGGCCGCCGCGAGCACCTTGGACTTCAGGCCGCCGATGGGCAGGACGCGACCGCGCAGGGAGATCTCGCCGGTCATCGCGACGTTGCCGTGGGCCCGCCGACCCGTGAGGGCCGAGACCAGCGCGGTCACCATCGTGATTCCCGCCGAGGGGCCGTCCTTCGGAACGGCGCCGGCGGGGATGTGCAGGTGGATCTCCGACGCCTTCAGCGCCGCCGAATCGGCGAGCTGCAGGTGAACGGCGTTGGCGCGCACCCAGGAGAGCGCCGTCTCCGCGGACTCGCGCATGACGTCGCCGAGTTGGCCGGTGAGCCGCAGCCGCACGCCCTTGCCGCCCTCCATCACCGTGGATTCGATGAACAGGATGTCGCCGCCGTGGTCCGTGTAGGCCAGGCCGACCGCGACGCCGGGCAGGGTGGTGCGCTCGGCGGTCTCCGACAGATGCGGCGGCGCTCCGAGAGCCTTGTCGACGAACGCGGCGTCGACCACCACGCGGGTGTCGGGGCCGTCCGCCGCGACCCGCCACGCCACCTTGCGGGCGAGCGCCGCGATCTGCCGGTCGAGGTTGCGGACACCGGCCTCGCGCGTGAACTCCCGCACCACCTTGTCGATGGCCGCGTCGGTGATCTCCACGTTCTCTTCGCAGAGCCCGTGGTTCTCGATCTGCTTCGGCACCAGGTGGCGGCGGGCGATGACCCGCTTGTCGGTCTCGGTGTAGCCGGGCAGCTCGATCACCTCCATGCGGTCGAGCAGGGCGGGCGGAATCGTCGCCAGGGTGTTCGCGGTGGTGATGAACAGGACTTTCGACAGATCGAAGGGGATTTCGATGTAATGGTCACTAAACGTGTGATTCTGCTCGGCATCCAGAACCTCGAGAAGCGCCGAGGACGGATCGCCCCGAAAGTCGGCGCCGAGCTTGTCGATCTCGTCGAGCAGGAAGAGCGGGTTGCGCGAGCCGGCGCGCCGCAGACTCTGGATGATCCGCCCCGGCATGGCCCCGACGTAGGTGCGCCGGTGGCCCCGGATCTCGGCCTCGTCTCGCACGCCGCCGAGCGAGGCCCGGGCGAACTTCCGCCCCATGGCGCGCGCGATCGAGCGGCCGAGGGAGGTCTTGCCCACACCCGGCGGCCCGACGAAACACAGGATCGGGCTCTTCGCGTTCGGCGCGAGCTTGCGCACCGCCAGGAACTCGAGGATGCGGTCCTTCACCTTCTCGAGGTCGTGGTGGTCCGCGTCGAGCACCTCCCGGGCCGCGGGCAGGTCGAGCAGGTCCTCGGTCTCCGTGGACCACGGAAGCTCGGCCATCCACTCGACGTAGGTGCGGATCAGGTGGCGGTCCGGTGCGTGTTGGGGCAAGGCGGCGAGGCGCTTGAGCTCGCGCTCGGCCTGGACCCGCGCGATCTCGGGAAGCGCGGCCTCGTCGATCTTCTCCCGCAGCTCCTCGACTTCGCGGATGGCCGGATCGCCCTCTCCGAGCTCCTCCTCGATCTCGTGCATGCGACGGCGCAGCAGCCGCTCGCGGCGCCCCGGGTCCATCTGGTCGGCCTCGGACTTGTCCGACAGGGCGCGCTGGGTCTCGGCGATGGTCACCTCGCGCTCGAGGTGCTTGGCGATGCGCCGCAGACGCAGCGTCGCGTTCGTCTCCGCCAGGAGTGCGATCTTCTCCTCCGGCGGCAGGGGCAGCGTCGAGCCGATCACGTCGGCCATCAGCCCGGCCGACGCGATGCTGCCGACGAAGGTCTTCCATTCTTCCGGGTAGTCGTCGTGGAGGTCGATCACCGTCTCGGCCAGGGCCGTCACGCGGGCCCACATCTCGTCGCGCTCGGCCGGGTCCTTCTCGACGTCCGGGAGGGGATCGAGGCGGAGGGTGACCGCGGGCTCCACGGTGAGCGGCGCGCCGATCCGCGTCCGGACGACGCCCACCACGATGGCCTGCTTGCTGCCCGCGCGGGAGTCGATGACCCGCAGCACCCGCACGACGCAGCCCACGTCGAAGAGGTCCTCGCGCGCCGGGTCTTCGGTGGCGGGATCGCGTTGGGTGGCGACGATCAGGAAGCCGCCCTCGCGGGCCTGCTCAAGGGCCGCGAGAGACTTCGCGCGTCCGATTGAAAGTGGCACCGTAACCCCTGGAAATACGACGACATCTCGCACCGGCAGGAGTGGCAGCTCGGCCGGGATCCGAGGGATCTCGGGCTCCCCGAGCAGCACCTCTTGTTCGTCGTCTTCCCAGTCCGTATCGGACACAGGCCCCCCGGCAGATGGTCGCCCGAGAACCCTAGACACCAGCCCGGGCGGGTCAACCACCGCGCTGGCGGCGGGCCCGCATCGTCGGGGGGCGGCCGGAGGGAGGGAGGGGCGGATCCGATGGTGCCCGGGACTGGAGTCGAACCAGCACGAGGTTGCCCTCACCAGGTCCTGAACCTGGCGCGTCTACCAATTCCGCCACCCGGGCGACAGCGCCGGAGACTACGGGCGCCGCTTCGGCGCGTCAATTGCGCGGCTGCCGTACTCTTGCGGGCCACTGCACGGGTGTGTGCGAGGAGCGCCGGTGAGCCGCCGGGATCGGAAGCGCGGACAGCGAGGCAAGCCGGCGCAGCGGCGGGGACGCCGCCGGTCGTCCGGAGCACCGCCCGCCGCACCGGACCGCGAGCGCGTGCTGCGGGTGCTCGCCGGCCGCGGCCGGCCGCTGCGGTCGCTGAGCGAGATCCTCCGGAGCCTCGGCCTGGGCCGCGATTCGCTGCGGCCCCTGCGCGCCGTGTTGAAGGAGCTGGAGGCGGAGGGGGCGCTCGAGCGCGTCGCGGGGCGCTGTCGTCTGACCCGCCGTGACGGGCTGGCGGAGGGCACCTTCCGGCCCGCGCTTTCCGGCGCGGCCCGCGGCGGCGAGGTCATCGAAGACGGCGGCGCCGTGTGGCGCGTCGCCGAGGCCCGGGACGTCCGGGCCGGCGACCGCGTGATCGTGCTGCCGCTGGGCGATCCGGCGCGGAGGCGGGGCGAGATCCTCGACCTGCTGGAGGGCCAGCGTTCCGACTGGGTCGGCGTGTTCCACCGGCGTGGCCGGGGCGGGGTCGTCACGCCATATCGCGACGACGCGGACTGGGCCGTCGAGATCGCGGCGGGAGAGATGGGGGGGGCTCGGGACGGGGACGTCGTCGTGGCGCAGCCCGCGCGGCCGGCCCGGCGCCCGGCGCGCGGGCCTCGCAGCCGCAGCCAGCGGGCGCGCTCGGCCGGTCGCGTCGTCGAGGTCCTGGGCCCCCCGGGCCATCCGGACGCCGACTTCCGCGCGGTCGTCTGGCGTCGCCGGCTGCGCGTCGCATTTCCGGAGGCGGTGACGGCCGACGCCGCGGCGCTGCCGGCGGAGCTGTCCCCCGCCGAGATCGCGCGTCGGGTGGATCTGCGCGATCGGCCGTTCCTCACCATCGACCCGGCGACCGCCCGCGACCACGACGACGCGCTCTGCGTCGAGGAGTCCGACGGCGGCGGCTTCCGACTGTGGGTGGCGATCGCCGACGTCTCGCACTTCGTCGCCGAGGGCTCCGCCATCGATCGCGAGGCGCTCCGCCGCGGCAACAGCGTGTACTTCCCGGACCGCGCGATTCCCATGCTGCCCGAGCGCCTGTCGGGAGATCTGTGCTCGCTGCGGCCCGACGTCGATCGCGGCGTGTTGGTCGTCGAGCTCGACGTCGCCCGGGATGGCCGGGTGACGCGCGCGAACTTCTACCCGGCGGTGATCCGCAGCCGCGCGCGTCTGGCGTACGAGCAGGCGGCGCCGGCCGTGGACGGCGGCGGCGACGGCGGCTTCGCGCCCGAGATCGCCCGGCAGCTCCGCAGCCTCGGCCGGGTGACCGCGGGCCTGCGCCGCCGCCGCGCCGCGAGCGGCTCCATCGACCTCGACCTGCCCGAGCCCGAGCTCGCCTTCGGGCCGGAGGGGAAGGTGATCGACGTCGTCGCGTCCCCGCGCACGGCGGCGCATCGCGCGGTCGAGGACGCCATGCTGGCCGCCAACCGGGCCGTCGCCGAGCTGCTGGCAGCGCGGGCCCAACCGGCGGTGTTCCGCAACCACGATCCGCCCGCGCCGAAGAAGGTGGAAGCGCTGCTCGACATCTTCGAGACCTTCGGGCTCGATCCGGACGGCCTGGGCGCCGAGGCGCGCCGCGGCGACGGCGCACCGGTGCCCCCTCCGAGCTGGATCGCCTGCGCCCTCGAGCGCGTCGCGGGGCGGCCCGAGGAGCGGCTCGTGCACCAGCTGGTGCTGCGCTGCATGAGCCGCGCCCAGTACGGCGCCGCCTGGCACGGGCACTACGCGCTCGCGTTTCGCCACTACACACACTTCACCTCCCCGATCCGGCGCTACGCGGACCTGGTCGTCCACCGCTCCCTGGTGGCCGTGCTGGACGCCGGCGATCGCCCGGCCCCGGCGCCGGACGCGGCGCTGCGGCGCCAGCGCGCCGGGATGCAGCGCGTCGCCGG
>JBHHVG010000064.1:0-10832 GCA_046754165.1 Myxococcota bacterium | reverse complement strand
GTTCGAGCTTCCACAGCACGTAGGGGAGCCAGTCCCCGAAGGTCGCCGCGCTCTTCAGGAGGCCGAGCAGGTGGAGCGCCTTGCGCAGGGGACGCCGTCGCCGCCAGGAGCGCGCCAGCTGGCGGCGACGGGCCGCCGGAATCTCGACCACCGCGCCGTCGCCGTGCGCGCGCCAACGCAGCGCGCCCCGCGCCGCCAGCGCGTCGAGCCGGGCTCGTGCCGCGCTCTCGAACCGCGCGGGCGCGGCGGCGTAGACGGAGCGAATGGTCTCGGGGCTCTCGGGCCGCATCTCGGCGGCGTAGGTCTCCGCCAGCGTGTTCTGCCACAGCGCCTCCCAGTCGAAGCGCGTCTCGCCTTCGCCCTGAAGCAGGGCGATCCCCTGCAACAGCGCGGTCGTGATCGACCCGGACGCGGCGGCGACGACGGTTGCGCGCGCCTCCGCGTCGCGGGCGTAGACGAGCACCGCCGGCTGGCAGAAGCGCGCCCAGATCGAGGCGCGCCGCGCGTCGGGCGACGTGGCGCGCAGGAAGTCGCCGCTCGAGATCACGGCGACCTTCGAGCGCAGCGTTCCGATCGGGCTCTCGAGCTCGACGAAGAAGACGTTGGGCGGGAGCAGGGCGTTCAGACCGGCGAGCAGCCGCGAGCCGTAGGCCGCCCGATAGGAGTCCACCAGGGCGTAGAAGTCGAGGACGCCCTCGCGGGTCTGGCCGCGCAGGCAGGAGCCATAGAAGACGACCGCGGCGACCGCGTCGCCGTGGCGGCGGAGGATCTCGTCCGAGAGGATTCGGGCCGCCTCGGAGGGCGTCTGGTCGAGCTCGCCGGCGACGAAACCGTCGAGGGCCGGGAGGTCGCCCAAATGGCTAACTGCGGACGAAGGTGACGCGCCGGTCGGACGTGATGGTCACCACCTCGTCGTTGACGGGCTCGAAGATCTCGCCGTCGATGGTGAAGCCGCAGTCGAGGCGGAGCTCCGCACGGTGCGATTGGGTGCTGGTGTAGCCGGTCTCCGGGCTGACGAACGGCCGCGCCCTTCCCCCCAGCAGCCACGGGGCGGCCGCCGAGACGCGATGGGCGCTGCTGGCGATGCTGCTGAAGCGCACGTCGCCGGGACCGTCGCCCCAGAAGGGGTTCATGCGCAGGAACAGCCGGTCGAGAGACGACGCGATCACCAGGTAGAACTCGCCGTCCGGGACCATTTCGCCGTCGAGCACGATCTGGAGCTTGTCGGGCGCGAGCACGCCGTTGGTGTCGCGCAGGCTCGCGCGGGCGATCAGTCCCGCGGTGACGAGCGCGGCTCCGAACGCGCCTTGGCTGCGGCCGGGCGGGAACAGCCGATGGGTCAGGTCGATGGCGCGGTGGATCATGCCGGCCCCGAAGAACATGCCGTACTGCTCGGTGCGGCCCTTGTGGGTCTCGATCCGCAGCACCGGGCGGTTCACGATGCGCTCGGATAGCCGGCCGGCCTTTGCGTCCTCGAGCAGCCCCCGCAGGCCCTTCACCGGGTTCCGGCGGGCGCCGAGGTCTGCGGCGGTCATGTTGGTCCGGCCGCCGCGCAGCGGGGCCAGCATCGGGATGCGATCGAACTCCCGGCCCGAGAGGATCTCGGTCAGCGTGTACTGGAGCGTGCCGTCGCCCCCGTTCAGGACCAGCAGGTTGATGTTCTGCCGGGCGATCTCGGCCAGGGCCTCGGGCAGGGCCCGCGCGCTGTCGGTCTCGATATGGACCACCTCGGGATAGGACCGCAGCAGCGAGAGGATTCGCGTCACCTCGGCGCTGTTCCGCCCGGCGCGCAAGTTGTTCAGGACAGCGATTCGCACGGACTAGACTCCACGGCAGGGAGGGGAAGCCAACGATGTCTTTGGGGGGATTGGGTTCAAGAAGGTGACGGTTGCAATGCCGGTTCCTCGGATCTTCACCGCTTCGGAACCGTTTTGGTACGTGACCTCGAACGCAGAATCGGCCCACACCCGGTGCGGACGCATCTTGAACGATAGCAGGAATCGAAATGGCTGGGGCATCACCTCCATCGGGTCGTGGTGAAGAAGCCCCGCACCGATCTGGATGCGGCCCGAGAGCTTCGGCCCCCGGATTCCCAAGGTCGCCGGGAGCGGGTAGCCCGCGTCTCTCTGGGCGGCCGCCCGGCCCGTCTCGCTGACGGCGAAGTCATTGGTTTGAAAGAGGATTTCCCCGTGTTCGGCGACGGCAAGCCAGCGCGCCCGGGTGCCGTCCGGCGCCTCGAAGTCGCGCAGATAGACCGCAGGGCCGCCCTGCAGCGAGAAGAAGTCGGTGCGGCGCAGGGCGACGTCCGGCTCGGAGCGGCGCATCCAGGTGTGGCTGAGTCCGACCCGGCCGCTGAGCGCGACGGGCGCCTCCATGCCTCGAAACCAGTAGTGGCCGGAGATGGGAGCGGCCACGGCCAGCAGGTCCACCGGGGGCACGCCGGCGGGGCTCGCGGCCCCCCAGAACGGCCCGTCCGGCGTGAAGCGCAGGTCGATGTCCACGCCCTTCTTCTGCTTGTGGACGCGCAGCGCGACCTCTGGCCCCGTCAGGTCGAGCAGGCTGGACCCGACCTGGAGGCGCAGCCCCTGCGCGCCGAGCTGCCAGTGGCCCTGTCGGCGGCCGTTGCTGAAGAAGCGCGTCGTGCCGTCGGGCTCGATGACGTGCCCGTAGGCCGTTGCGGTGCGCTCGCCGGGCCCCTCGTTCGTGATCATGAAGCGCGCGAAGAGCGCGTGCTGCGAGTCGAAGCGGGCGACCACGTCCCAGTACTCGGTGGCCTCGTCGGTGTCGGGCAGGCGGGACGCGGGATGCCCGCGCGGCTGCGGCGCCGCGGCCAGCAGCGGCAGCACCGCCGACGCGATGGCGAGGGTCACCCCGATCCTGTACGCGCGGGCGGATCGCCCGGCGCCGTGGTCGCTGCGTCTCCTCACGGGCCGCCCATTCAGCCGTTCGCCGGGCTTGGACGGGCCACCGCCCCGGAAGCTTCATCCCAGGGCGCGACGGAATCGCCGCGCCGCCGCGCCGCGAAGGCCTGGAGCAGGCGCAGCGTGTGAAAGCCGATGGAGACGACCGTCCAGATCGCCACCATCACCATGCCGAGCTGCGGCTCCCCGGCCAGGGCGCCGACGCTGAGAAGGATCAGGTTGGGGTTGCGCCGCGCGGTGATGGTCCGGAAGAGGGAGTCGATGGGCTGCCAGCAGTGGGTCTCCATCTTGAAGGCCAGCAGGAAGATCCCCTCGAGCCCGCGGCCGATGAGATAGCCGGCGATCACGACAGCCGTCGCGGGGTCGAGGCCGCCGGCAACCCCGAAGCCCCAGGCGAAGTACCAGAATGGGGGATGGATGAGGTCGAGACCGTGGTCGAGGACGTGGCCGATCTGGCTCGATGTGAGCGTGACGCGGGCCAGCTTGCCGTCGACGGTGTCGAGGAAGGTCATGATCCAGGCGGCGACGAGGCCCCAACCGAAGCGGCCCTCGGCGAAGAGCCAGCCCGCGGCGATTGCCAGCAGCCAGCCCGCCGCCGTCACCAGGTTGGGGTGCACCCGGCGTTCGGCCAGCCAACGCGTGACCGCGGCCGCCGGAACGGGCCAGGCCCACTTCGTGACGAGGTCGGTGATGCTCTTGTAGGCGGCGCCGAAGAGCTCGCGCTCGACGGCGGCGACGTCGCCGGCGGCGATGGCGCGTACCTTCGGCGGCAGGGCCTTGCGCAGCGACGCGATGTAGGACGCGGCCAGATCGTCGGGAACGACGCGCCGCAGGCCCGCGGGCGCGCCGCCGGCCCCGCCGAGCAGGGCGCGCGCCTCGGCGAGACGGCTGCCGTCGACGTGGGCCGCCACCGGAACTTCCGGACCGTCGGAGCCGCCGGTCTGCGCCCACAGCACCGCGTCCGGCGCGGCGAGCAGCCCGTCGACGAGTCTCGGGTCGAAGATCAGATCGCCGCGCCACACGACCGCAGCGCCGCCGTGCGGCGGCAGATCCGCGTCCGCCGACACCGCTTCGACCGGGGAGCAGCCGGCGTTTCGCAGGGCGCGGCGCAGCCTCTCCTCGGGCGTCAGCCCCCAGATGCGGAGGTCTGTGGTCCCGGGTGTCGAAACGATCCACGCTCGCGGCGCGTCGTCGGTTGGTGAGCTCGGCATGGCGTGACACGGCCCGAGGGGTGCGGGGAAGGAGCGCGAGGGTATCACACGCCCCCGGGGTGGGTTAGCTTATCGCGCGCGTCTGGGGTGGATTTCCCATGTTCTCCATTGGTCACCTCTCGGATCTCCACACCACTGCCGTGCGCCCGGAGCACCCGGGGCAGCTCGCCAGCAAGCGCTTCTTCGGCTGGCTCTCGTGGCGGCTGCGCCGGCGTCACGTCTATCGACCGCACGTGCTCGACGCGCTGATCGAGGATCTGCGCGATCTGGCGCCGAACGAGGTCGTGGTGACCGGCGATCTCACGAACGTCGCGCTCGAGAGCGAGTTCGACGCCGCCCACGTGCTGCTCCAGCGCATCGGTGCGCCGGAGCGGGTGTTCGTCGTCCCGGGCAACCACGATGCCTACGTGCCCATCGAGCGCGAGCGCTCCTGGAAAAAGTGGTCCGCGTACATGGCGTCGGACGCCCCGACTCCGGGGGAGGAGTTCCCGACGCTGCGCCGCCGCGGGCCCGTGGCCATCGTGGGGATGTGCAGCGCCACGCCGACGCCGCTGTTCACGGCCGGAGGGACCGTCGGCCCGGAGCAGTGCGCGCGCCTCGAGCGCATGCTCCGCGAGCAGGGTGATGCGGGGCTGTGCCGTATCGTGTTGATTCACCACCCGATCTGCGAGAACGCCACGTCGCAGCGGCGGTCGTTGTCGGATGCTGCCGCCGTGCGGGCCGTGCTGGCCCGGGCCGGAGCGGAGCTCGTGCTCCACGGCCACAACCACCGCACACAGATTCTCGAGGTGCCCGGTCCGGACGCGCCGATCCCCGTCGTCGGCGTGCGCTCGGCCTCCTACGTCGGGCGCAAGCGCCACAAGCTTGCGCACTACCACGTCTACGGCGTCGAGCCAGGCCCCACCGACGGATCCGGGCCGCGCTTTCGCCTCACGCTGCGCACCCGCGCCTTCGACCCGGACAGCGGCCGCTTCCTTGCGGGCGGCGAGCGCGCCCTGTAGCGGCGCGAGGCCCGGGAGGTTGCAGCAGCGTCGCCGTCGACGACTCCCGCGCGCCGAGGCCGGCGCGGGGCGCCGCCTCAGGAGGGTGGCGCGGTCCGGGGCCCGGACGCCCGGGCGCGCTCGGCGAGGATGGCGTTGACGAGCGCCAGGTCCGCGGGTCGGTCGACGTCGATCGCGGCTTCGGGCCAGGGCATCAGGACCGCCGTCAGCTGCGCGCCGACGCTGCGCGACATGCGCTCGAGTGCCGCGCGAAGGTCGAGCCGCCGGGCCAGGAACAGCAGCAGGGAGACGGGCCCGAACGCGCGGGCCAGCTTCCACGGCTGCTTCCGGAACTGCTCGGCGCGCTGCCAGAACTCTGCGGCGCGGCGCGCCCGGGGCGTGCAGAACGCGAACAGATTGGCGCCGGAGTAGCCGCCGCCGCGAAGCCGGATGAAGGTGCGTTTCGAGCCGGGATAGCCGGCGCGCACGACCGCGGCCGGAACCAGGGCCAGCGACAGGTCGCCCGTGGCCTCGGCGGTGAAGTGCTCGACCATCTCGGCGGTGAGGAGCGCGTGGTCCGCGGTCACCACCAGCACCTTCTCGTCCGGCTCCGCCGCGGCCAGTGCGTCGAGAACGCTGCGGCTCGGCGAATCGAGGGCCGTGCGGCAGGCGAGGCTGCCGTCGACGAGGCAGGCGCGCAGCTCTGGGACGCCTTCGAGGACCGATGGATCGTCGATGCTCACCACGATGCGCCCGACGCTCGGCGCGAGCTGGAGGGCGCGCACGACGCGCAGCAGCATCGGGACCCCGGCCACGTCGAGCAGGGAGTGGTGCGAGGCCGCGTCCGCCGCGGTGAGTGCGTCGGCGAAGGCGTCCGACGGGCCGCGACGTCCGGCGAGCACCACCGCCGTGAACGATTCAGTGGCTTCGCTCAATCGAGACCTCGCAGGCAGGCGGCGCAGCGACTCGGGCCGGTCGGGGTGGCGTTATAATCGCACATGCCCCGGCCCGCGCCGATCCGACCGCGCCGGCCGGGCCCGACCGCGCGGCCGCCGTTGCGGGCGGCAGGGCGCGACGCGGGCGCGAGGATTGCAGGTGCCGGAGACGACCTGGAGCGAAGAGCGGGTCCGCAAGCTGCTTCGGGAGGGCGACTTCGCCTACCAGGACATCGCGCTGCCCTACGGCCTCTCGACGGGCGGCGCCAACCGCTCCTCTACCGCGCGCCGGGTCCTCCCGGACGACCTGACGGACAAGAGCGTGCTCGACGTCGGGTCGAAGTTCGGGTACTTCTGCTTCGAGGCCGCCAAGCGTGGCGCCGAGCGCGTCGTCGGGGTCGACGTCGACCCGGACAGCGTGCAGAAGGCCCGCACCCTCGCCGACTGCCTGGGGGTCGACGTCCGCTTCGAGCAGTTCGACGTGGAGTCGGCGCCGATTCCCGAGCCGTTCGATGTGGTGCTCTGCCTCAACCTGCTGCACCACCTGCGCAACCCACTGGCGGCACTCGACCGGCTGGTGGCCGCCACCCGGGAGAGGCTGGTGCTCGAGGTGGCCGCTCTGGGGAGCCACGACCGCCGCAAGGTCGGGGCCTCCCGGCTGGCGAGTCACTTCCTCGCGCGTGCGCCCATCGTCTTCGTCAGCCGCAACGGCAGCTCCGGCAAGCGCAGCGTGCAGAAGTTCTTCATCACCCAGCGAGCCATCTCGAACCTGCTGCTCCACCACCGCCGTATCTTCGCCCGCGTCGACATGCTCCCCTCCGATCACAAGGACCGCTTCATCGCCATCGCGCACCGTCGCCGCATCGACCGTCTCGTCGTCGTGGCTGGGCCGACAGCGTCGGGGAAGTCGACGCTGATCGAGCGTCTGCGCCGCAACGAGCTGCCGGAGGTCGCCGCCCGCGCCGGCATCGCGGATGGGGCGACCTGGCCCGCCGCTGGAACCAAGGAGATCGAGCGCATGACGGAGGTCCAGATGCCGTCGCTGCTGTTTCACTACGACTTCCTGCGCCCCTACCTGCGCAGTGCGAAGATCCACGAGCGCGACGAGGGCCTCGACGTGCTCGACGCGGCCCTGCACGTCACGACGCTCACTCTCTGGTGCGCACCGCAACGGCTGCGCGCCCAGCTCCACGCGGGCGAGATCGCGCGGCGCACCGCCGCCGGCTTCTACTGGGGGGGCAAGCGCCACCGGGTGATCGAGCGCGACTACCGTGACCCGGAAACCGTTCGCCGACACTACCAGCGCTGGTTCGACCACCTGGCGAGCCGCCCCGGCGAGCACTGGGTGCTGTCCCTCGACGGCGGCGTCCGGCTGCGCCCGATCGCGGAATGGCAGCGGCTCGCGGACGAGGTGGCCCGATGACGCGGATTCCGCGCTTCTCGCAGCATTCGCTGCACAGCCTGGGCCGCCGCATCGGCGCGGCCTTTCGCCGCACGGTGCAGAACCGCTTCGTCCGGGACAAGCGGGTCCAGTGGATCGACATGAACGGCCGTCGCTACAAGCGGCTGACGCTGCCCGGCGCGTCGCTGGCCGAGGAGATCACCGCGAACCTCGCGACCTTCCGCCACGCCCGCGTCTTTCCGGCGCTGGTGGCGACCGTCGATGCAGAGCTCGTGCTCGAGTTCGTGGACGGTCGGTCGCCGGAGGGCCCCTTCGACGCGACGCTGGCCGACCGGCTCGCGGAGTTCTTCGCGACGCTCTACGGAGTGGACGCGTTCCGCGTCCGCACCGCCGACACGGCCTTCCCGGACGACCTCCAGCGCGACCTGGCCTTCCTGCGCGACGTCGGGGTGCTCGACTCCGCCGCGCACCGCGACCTGGCGGCGGCCGCCGACACCCTCGCGCCCGCCGAGGTGTGGGTCGGCTGGGACTACCTCGACCCGCTGCCGAAGAACTTCGTCGTCACCCACGAGGGCCGGCTGGTGGCAGTGGACGTGGAGGACCTGCGTTCACACCAGCTCCTCGGCAGTGGCCTCGCGAAGGCGTGCCTGCGCTCGATCGGCTTTCCCCGCGAGCGGTTGGTGACGGCGGTCTCCCGGGCCTGCGGTCTCGACCTCGCGGCGGTGATGCCGTTCGTCGAGCTGCATTTCCTGGCGGGCTGGACGAAGCTCGCCTACCTGAAGGGTCGCTCCGTCCTCGTCGACCCGGCCCTCTTCGAGCCCTACCGCGCGATGGGCGTCTCCAGCGAGGCGCGGCCCGACTCCACGCGGTAGACCCGGTCGGCGACGCTCGCCAGCGCCGGCTGGTGCGTGATGGCGAGCACTGTGACCCGGCCGCGCAGGCGTTCGAGGGACTTCCACACGGCGCTCTGGCTTTCGCGGTCGAGCCCGGCCGTGGCCTCGTCGAGGATCAGGAGCGTCGCACCGTGTGCCAGGGCGCGGGCGATGGCGACGCGCTGGCGTTGTCCGCCGGAGAGCAGGATCCCCCGCTCACCGGTGGGCGCGTGGATCCCCTGCGGCAGCTGGGCGACGAAGTCCCACGCGTCTGCGTCCCGCAGCGCGGCCTCGACGGCGGCGTCGCTCACCGCGGGGTCGCCGAGCGAGACGTTGGTCGCCAACGAGCCGTGTAGCAGCAGCACCTCCTGGGGGACGTAGCCGATCGTGCGGCGCCAGGCGGACAGGTCGAGCTCGTCGAGAGGGACGCCGTCGACCCGCACCTCTCCGCGATCGGGGCGGACGAGGCCGGTGATGACGTCCGCGATCGTGGTCTTGCCGCTGCCCGACCCGCCGACCAGCGCGGTCAGCTCGCCCGCGCGCATCTCGAGCCGGAGCCCGTCGAGGATGGCGCGGTCGCCGTAGTAGACACCCACGTCCCGGAGCGTGATGCCGCGTTCGAGGGTCGGGGCCCGGGTGCCGTCGGAGCGCTCGCGGTCGGCGTCGGCCCGGTCGATCATGTCGCGCAGCGACCACAGAGCGCTGGCCTCGGTGAGCAGCGACTGGTGGCGGCGCTGGAGCAGGTTGATGCTGCCCAGGGTGCGCGCGAAGAGGAAGCCGAGCAGCAGCAGTTCCGCCATCGGCCGGCCGTAGACCACCGTTCCGAAGTACAGCCCGCCCGCGATGAACAGCACCAGGATCGGCTCCTGGAGCGCGCGCAGCGCCTCCTTGCTGAAGATCCGGCGGCGCAGGGCGCGGTTGACCTGGCGGGTGTCCGCCTCGAGCAGCGGCACGACCAGGGGCTCCCGACCCATCGACTTCAGCACCTTGGCCGCCTGGAGCGTGTCCGTCACCCGGCTGAGCAGGCTCTTCAGGTAGCGGGTCTGCTTCGAGCCGGCGCGCCCGGACATCCGCACCAGGGCCGTCAGCGCGGCGACGGAGACCCCCCCCGCGGCGACGGCGGCCGCGGTGACCGGCCACGACACCGCCGCCGCGATGGTGAGGTAGAGCAAGCCCTGAATCGCGAAGCTCGTCACCTGCGCCGCGTGGTGGAAGGCCAGTGAGGCCCGGTCGGCTTCGGTGGCGATGGCGTTGGCGGCGCCGCCGAGGGGCAGTCGGGTGTAGTGGCTCCAACGCGCGGAGAGCAGTGCGCGCAGCAGGTCGAGGCGCAGGTCCGTGGCGACGTGGGCCACCGCGAAGCCGACCTGCCGCTTCGCGAGGAGCACCAGCACCGCCTTCAGCAGGAAGGCGCCGACGAAGAGCTGAATCAGCAGCTCCGGAGTTGGCGCGGCGTCGAGGCTCGCGAGCAGGTCGTCGAGCAGTGCCTCGAGCCGGGTCGGCGCGTGCCCGGCGCCGCCGCCCATCGAGAGCTGGAGCACCGGCAACACGCTGCTGAGGCCCAGCCCCTCGACGGCCGCGGCCAGCAGCAGGCAGCCGAGCACCGCGCCGGAGCGCGCCGGATAGCGCCGCGCGAAGTACGCGAAGAGCTTCACCGGATCCCCATCAGAGCGCGCACCCGGGAGGCGGCGGCAGCGAGATCCGTCACGCGCCGCGCGTTTCCCCAGCGCACCGGATCGCCGAAGCGCTGGGCGAAGCCGCCGGCGACGAGCTCTTCGTGGAGGGCGCCGAGGTCGCGGGTCGGGCGCACGAAGCCGCGGTCGATGAGACGCGCCGCCAGGTACGGGATCCCCCGCTGCGGCAGCTCGCTGCCGCGCTCGCCGAGTCGGCGCGAGCGCGCGCGGGCGAGCACCCATCGACGCGGCCGCTGGAGCACCGCGAAGGACGGGCGTTCCGGAAGCGGGTAGAGAAAGACCGGTCGCCCGACGGCGAGGGCCTCGGCCAGCATCGACTCGCTGTCTCCCGTGACGACGAAGAGGTCGCCGAGGGCGAGCAGGCCGAGGTAGGGGTTGTCGGGGCTGCCGGCCTCCCAGGCGTGGACGCGGTGCCCCGCCCCCAGGGCCTCGCGCAGTGCGGCGGTCTGCCTGCTCCCGGTTCGCCGGCTCGTGGTCGCCATCACGGTTCCGCCGAGCTGCCGGGACATCGCGGCCACGTCTTCACCGAGCTGGCGCGCCGTCGCCGCGTCGAGGTCGAACTGGCCGGAGCGCCCGCCCACCAGCACCGCGATGCGCGGCGAGCGCCAGCCCGCCAGCCGTTCGCGCCAGCGGCCCGCGGCCTCCGCCAGCCGCTCCGGGTCGACGGCGGTCAAGGGGAGCGCGGTGGTGAGGCGGTTCGGGTGGGGGAAGAGATGGGCGTAGCCCGGCGTGATCGCCAGGTCGCTGCGCTCCGCGGCGTCGGCGGCCTTGCGCCCGAGCAGCACGAGGCGGGTCGCGCCCTCGTTCTGGGCGCGGATCC
>JBHHVG010000063.1:0-10886 GCA_046754165.1 Myxococcota bacterium | reverse complement strand
CTAGAACAGATGGCCGAAGAGGGCCTCGTCAACATCAACCAGCGCGGCCAGGTGATCTGCAAACAGCGCTCGACGTCGGTGCGCTACCTCGCCGAGAACGCCCGCAAGCTCGGCCTCTTCGACGACAACACCGAACGCAGCTGGGCCGACCAGGAGCTCGAAGATCTGGAGAAGCAGAAGCTCGAGTACTACCAGAGCTTCCGGGACCTCGGACACGAGAAGCGGCTCTTCGTGAAGGTCGGCGACAAGCTACCGACCCGGCCGATCGGTCCGCACAGCATTGCGACCTTCACGACCGAGTGGCGTTCGTACCTGATGACGGTCTGGGGCGCTTCCATCGAGCACGGAGAGACCTCGACCATGGCCGCAGGCTGGCTGCCCGAGCGGGCGCGCGCCGGCGCGGGCGCCAAGATCGACCCGTCGAACGCCGACGGTCTCTACAAAGGCCCGTCCCGCGGCCACGTACAGCCGCGCTTCGCCCAGCTGATCGGCATGCCGCGCGGCTACGGCTACGGCGCCTCCATGGGCGCCTGGATCCTCGACTACCTGTCGAACTGGGGCGGCGAGTGGTCCTTCATCACCCACAGCAACATGCAGTACCGAGCGCCGGCCCTGACCGGTGACGCGACCTTCCTGAACGGGGAGGTGGTCGAGGCTCACCACGACGACTCTTCCGGCCAGCCCATCGCGGTGGTGGAGGTGGTCATGACCAATCAGGACGGGGACGTGATGGCCCAGGGGTCCGCGGAGGTCATGCTGCCCAACCCGTAGCCAGCCGGGGGGTCGAGCGAGACGATGGAGACCAACGATCCCGCGCTCACGCTGGGGCGCTTCCTGCAGGGCGCGGCCGGGCGACACGGCGATCGCTGCGCCATCCGCTTCGCCGACCGCTCGATCCGCTTCCGTGAGCTCGCGGACGAAGCCCGTGCGCTCGCCCGGGCGCTGATCGGCGCCGGCGTCGGCAAGGGCACGCGGGTCGCCGTGCTCATGGCCAATCGCCCGGAGTGGATCGTGTCGGCCTTCGCCGTCGGCATGGCCGGCGGCGTCCTGGTGCCGGTCAACACCTTCGCGAGCGAACGCGAGTTCGCCTTCATCCTGCGCCACAGCGACGCGGCCCTGCTGCTGATGCAGCCGTCGCTGCTCAAGCACGAGTTCCTGGAGGACCTGCTGGCGGTGCATCCCGAGGTCGCGTCGGGCGCCCCGGGGCGTCTTCGCTGCGCCGGAATGCCCCAGCTGCGGCGCGTCGTCTGCCTCGGCATCGACGCGCCGCGCGGCGGCGTCGAGACCTGGTCGCAGCTGCTGGCGCAGGCGAGCGACGTGCCGGAGACACTCCTCGACGCCATCATCGCCGAGGTCGAGCCGTCGGACGACGCCATGATCATCTACACGTCGGGCACCACCGCCGACCCCAAGGGCGTCCTCCACGGGCACCGGGCGGCGGTGCTCCAAGGCCACCGCTTCGCGGACCTGATGGGCCTCGAACGCGACGACCGGCTCTTCACCACGTACCCGTTCTTCTGGACCGCCGGCATCGCCATGTCGCTCAATCCGGCGCTCGCGTCGGGCGCGTGCCTGCTGCTCCAGGAGGCCTTCGAGCCCTGCGCGGCCCTCGACATCATCGAGCGCGAACGGGCCACTGCGATCCACGCCTGGCCGCACCAGCAGAAGGCGCTCGCTGAGCATCCGTCGGCGTCGTCCCGGGACCTTCGCAGCCTGCGAAAGATCGACAGCGCTTCGCCCATCGCCAGCCTCGCCGGGACGGAGAACGACGAGTACAGCATGGCCGCCTCCTACGGCATGAGCGAGACGTTCACCATCGCCAGCGCCATCGCCGCCGACGCGCCACGCGCCCTGCGGCAGTCCACGAGCGGCCGGCCGCTGCTGGGCATGCAGCTGTGCATCGTCGATCCAGCGACCGGCGAGGCTGTCGGTGTGGGAGTCGACGGCGAGATCGCGGTGAAGGGCGTCACCTTCATGCGCGGGTACTACAAGGTGCTGCCCGAGAACTACCTCGACGCCGACGGCTTCTTCCGCACCCAGGACGGCGGGTCGCTCGATTCCGACGGCTTCCTGCACTGGACCGGACGCCTCGACAACCTCATCAAGACCGGCGGGGCGAACGTCTCTCCGGTCGAGATCGAGGAGGTCCTCGAGGCGCATGCGGGCGTCAAGGTCGGCATCCCGGTCGGCATCGCCCACCCCACGCTCGGCGAGGTCGTCGTCCTGTGCGTCGTGCCGACGGCCGATTGCGAACCCGATGCGGAGGAGATCCGGGGCTTCCTGCGGGAGCGGCTGGCCGCGTACAAGCTGCCGAAGCGCGTGCTCTTCTTTCGCGCCGACGAGCTCAGCTACACGGGCAACCAGAAGATCCAGGTGGGGCCGCTCAAGCAGGCTGCGAGGAGGCGGCTGGAGGAGGAGGGCGCCGTGATCGAGGGCTACCGCTTCGCGGCGGACTGAGGTCGCCGCGCGGCGTCCGTGGAAGGGCGCCGACGCCCCCGGGCTTCCCCCACCGGGCGATCCGAAGTAAGATCTGACGGATCGTCAGATCCTGCTGGAGCCCAGCGGCGAGGAGGACTCGGGATGGACTACCGCATCATCGACTGCGACCAGCACGTCATCGAGCCGCCCGACCTGTGGGACCGGGGGCTGCCCCGAAAGTACCGTGATCGGGCCCCCAAGCTGGTCAAGGACGAGGACGGTGGCGACGCCTGGCTGTTGGGGGAGAACATCGAATCCCTCGGCCTGGTGGCGGCCATGAACCGGACGCCGAAGACCCTCAAGTGGACCGGCGTGCGTTACGAGGACATGCACCCGGGCATCTTCGAGCCCAAGGGCCGCCTCGAGCTCATGGACGAGGACGGTGTCGACGCCGCGGTCTTCTTTCCTCCTCAGCGCACGATGATCTACTTCATGTTCGTGGACGACAAGGAGTTCCAGGTCGCCGGCATGCGGGCGTACAACGAGTTCATCTCCGACTTCGTCTCGCATTGCCCGGAGCGCCTCGGATCCATCTGGCAGATGCCCGGCGCCGGAATCGAGTCGGCCGTCGCAGAGCTGCGCGCGGCCAAGCGCGCTGGCGCCCGGGGCGTCGGCCTCGCCACATGGCCCAGCGGCGAGTTCCTGCTCTCCCGCGAGGACGACAAGTTCTGGGCTGTCGCGGAAGAGCTCCATATGCCCATCCACATCCACGTGGACCTCACACCTCCGCAATACAAGACGCGCGGCGTCGCCACCAAGAAGGGCGGCGCTCCCCAGCTCGTCGCCTTTGCCACCACCATGAGCCGCATGCCGACACTCTTCGCGGAGCTGATCTTCAACGAAGTGTTCGAGCGCTTCCCCGGGCTCACACTCGTCGGTGGCGAGGTGGGCGCCGGCTGGGTGCCCTTCCTGAAGCAGGAGCTCGACGACCGCTACAAGCGCAATCGCTACTGGTGCGAGGTCAACCTGAGCATGCTTCCCAGCGAGTACTACGACCGCAACTGCAAGGTCGGCGTCGTCCAGGACCAGTTCGGCGTCCAGAACTGCGACGCCGTCGGCGTCGAGACGATGATGTGGTGCAGCGATTTCCCGCACCACATCACCGACTGGCCGCACTCCCGGCACCTGATCAACTCCATGTCCCAGGGCATCGACGCCGCCAAGAAGCGCAAGATCTTCTGCGAGAACGCCGGTAGACTCTACGGGTTCATCGACTAGCGTCCTGAGCCGGGAGATCGCGCTCGGCGGCGCCGGCAACGTTGCGCGCAACGATCGTCCGGTGCCAGGCGCCGCTGCAGGTCCGGTCGATGCGGCGCCGCGGGGGGAACATGGACTACCGCGACCGGGTCGTCGTCGTGACCGGAGCTTCGTCGGGCATCGGCCGGGTGACGGCGCTTCGCTTCGCCGAGCGCGGCGCAGTCGTCGCGGCCGTGGCGCACCGCGAAGGGCATCTCCAGGAGCTGATCGAAGCCTGTCTCCCTCATTCGCCGCGGTCGCATTACATCGCGGGCGACCTGGGGCAGCGATCGTTCGCCGAAGGCGTGATCGACACAGTGGCAGAGCGCCACGGCAGGCTGGACGTCCTGGTCAACAACGCGGCGATCTCCAAGCACAAGCAGATCTACCACGTGAGCGCCGACGAGGCGGAGCGCGTGATGGAAGTGAACTTCCGCTCCTGCCTGTGGACCACGTTCGCTGCCATCCCCTACATGCTGCGCGACGGTGCGGGATCGATCGTCAACGTCTCCTCGTTCGCCGCCGCCGTGGTGCCGCCGCGCGAGACGATCTACGCCGCGTCCAAGGCGGCCATGAGCGCGTTCACCGAGGGTCTGTGGAATGACCTCGAGGGCTCGGGCATCCACGCCGCGCTGATCATCCCCGGCGCCATCGACACCGAGATCTGGGAGAAGGAAGACGAGCCGGTCGCCTTCGACGGCGCCAAGGCGCCGCCGGAGGTGGTCACGGATGCGATCTTCGAGGCCATCGAGAAGCGGCGCCGGGAGATCACCGTTCCGCGCCGCAAGCCCGATCTCATGGCGGCTCGACTGCTCCGTTTCGCGGCGCCGTGGCTGCTTCGCGCCGGGATGAAGCGGATGGATCCCGTTCCCGCCGAGGTGGTCGAGCGCGCCCGCGCGCGCGCACGCCGCGGCAAGCGCCTCGGCGACCTCGACGACACGTGAGCGCATGGCGCTCTCCGTCCGACCCGCGCGGCTGCGGAGGCCCGCGAACGAAGCCGATCGCAGGTGGGTGGCGGGGAGAGGGCTCCCGGGGAATCGGCGCGAGGTCGGGCTCGGCCGCCGTCCGGGGCGAAGCGGTCGCCCGGCCGAGACGCCCCCGGGAGCCCTCTCCCCGCCACCCACCTGCGCGCACAACGACTCGCGCGCACGGCTCCGAATGGGCGCGGTCGCCCCGTGCGGCGATCGCGCCAGAGGGAGAGTCAGTCTCCGGCCAGGTCCGCCGCGCTGAACCTGCTGGCCGCGAAGATGCGCTGCTCTCTGTGCCGCAGCAGGGGGCTTCGTCGATGATGCGGGTTAGAATCGCGCTGCCGCCCGGATCGGCGCAAGGGCTCACGATCGCCGCCATGCTGACAGGAATCCGAGTGCTCGATCTCGGTGAAGAGGCTGGCTTCCTCGCCGGCAAGATCCTCGCCGATCTCGGTGCCGACGTCGTCAAGGTCGAGCCCCCCGGCGGGGGGGGGGGGGGGCGGGGCGGGGCCCCCCACCCCGCGGGCGCCCCCCGCGGCGGCGCCGGCCCGGGCCGCCGCGGCCCCTACCTCGGCGATGTGGAGGATCCGGAGCGAAGCCTGCTGTGGCTCGCGCTCAACAGTGGCAAGCGCGGCATCACGCTCGATCTCGGCGCCGAGCGCGGGCGCGACCTCTACCGCGCTCTCGCGCAGCGTGCGGATGTGATCCTCGAGACGGCAGCGCCCGGAAGCCTCGAGGCGTCCGGCATCGACTACGCTTCTCTCGTCGCCCTACACCCGCGGCTGATCCAGTGTGCGCTCACGCCTTTCGGACGCACGGGACCGTATGCCTGCTACCGCGCCCACGATCTGGTCGCCGTGGCCATGGGCGGAAACGCCGCGTTGACCGGCGACCCGGAGCGACCGCCGGTGCGCTGCACCCTTCCCACCGCCTACTTCCACGCGGGTCCCGAAGCCGCGCTCGGAATCACCATGGCGCTGTTCGCCCGTGAGAAGACCGGACGCGGTCAGTTCGTCGACGTGTCCGTCCGCGAAGCCCAGTTGGCCACGCTGATGACCGGCCCGGGTCAGCACGCCGCGCCCGGCGGGCGGCGAGGACGCAGCGGTTCTCGGCTCGGTCGCACCCGGGAGATCTGGAAGGCGAAGGACGGCGACGTCACGTTCGGCCTCCGCGGCGGTCAGGCGCGGATCCCCAATCTGGTCGCCACCGTCGAGTACATGGCAGAGGAGGGCATGGCTCCCGACTGGCTCCGACGCTACGACTGGAAGAGCTACAACCACAACACGTTGGCCGACGACGAGATCGAGCGGCTCGAAACGGCGTTCGCCGCCTTCTTCGCCACACGCTCCCGCCGGGAGCTCTACGAGCAGGCCCTCGAGCGGCGGATCATGATGGCGCCCTGCAACGATGCCCGGGAGATCCTCGACCAGCCGCAGCTCCGCAGCCGCCATCTCTTCACGACGATCGAATACCCGGAGTTCGGCGCGTCCGTCGAGCACCCGGACTTCTTCGCGAAGTCCGATACCCACCGCATCGGCATCCGTCGCCGCGCCCCCCGCATCGGCGAACACAACGCCGAGATCTTCGGCGAGATCGGCGTCGGCCGCGCAGCCCTCGCCAGCCTCGCCCGCGACGGGGTGGTCTAGATGCCAGTGGCCAACGGCATCTTCGAGGGAATCAAGATCCTCGAGCTCGGCGCGGGTGCGGCGGGCCCGATCGCCACCCGCTACTTAGCGGACCAGGGCGCGACGGTCGTCCGCGTCGAATCCTCCGTGCGGCCGGACTTCCTGCGCATGATCCACCTCACCGCGGACAACCCCCATGGCCTCGACGGATCGCCGATGTTCGTGCTGATGAATCCCAACAAGCAGAGCGTTGCGGTGAACCTGTCGACCGCCGAGGGCGTGGCGCTGGTGCGCCGGCTCGTCGCCTGGGCGGATGTCGTGTCGGAGAACTTCTCGCCCAAGGCCATGGCGAAGTGGGGTCTCGACTACGAGAGCCTGCGGGCGGACCACCCGCGCATGATCATGTTGAGCAGCTGCCTCTTCGGCCAGACCGGACCCCAGCGCATGTATCCGGGGTTCGGTGGTCAGGGCGCTGCGCTGGCGGGCTTCAACCACCTGACGGGCTGGCCCGACCGCGATGCAGTCGGACCCTACGGCACCATCACCGACTCCCTGTCTCCGCGCTACGTCGCGTTGCTCATCGCCGCGGCGCTGCTGAAGCGCGAGCGCACGGGTGAAGGGCAGTACATCGATGTTTCCCAGATCGAGACCGCGGTCTACAGCCTCTCGGAAGTCGTCGTGCGCTGCAGCGCGCGCGGTGAGGTGCTCGGGCGTCGCGGGAACGAGTGCGAGTACGCGGCGCCCCACGGCATCTATCCCTGCCGGGGCGACGATCGTTGGATCGCCATCGCCGTCTTCTCCGACGAGGAATGGCGGTCGCTGTGCGGAGAGATGGAGGACGCTGCGCCCGCCGACCGCCGTTTCGCCAGCGTTCGCGGGCGGATCGAGCACCGGGACGAGCTCGACCAGATCATCGGCGACTGGACGCAGCGCCACGACGCCCACCCGCTGATGGAGCGGCTCCAGGCGGCGGGCGTCGAAGCGGGCGCGGTACAGGACTTCGACGACCTGCGGGCCGATCCGCAGCTCGCACACCGCGGGCACTTCCAGAAGCTGCACCACGCGTTGCTCGGCGAGCTCGCCTTCGAGCAGTGCGCGATTCGCCCAGCGGAGAATCCCCCGACCCTGCGGGCCCCCGGGCCGAATCTCGGCGAGCACACGGCGTCCTTCCTGGGAGAGGTCCTCGGCATGGAGGCGGAGGAGATCGAGTCGTTGGTCGCGAAGGGAGTGCTGACGTGAGTGGATCGCTCGAGGGGAAGGTCGCGGTCGTGACCGGAGCGTCGCGCGGGATCGGTCTCGCCATCGCGCGTGCGCTGGCCGAGCGGGGAGCGCGGGTCGCGATGATCGCCCGTGGCGAGAAGCGCCTCTCGAGCGCTGCCGAATCCGTCGGCGCGAACGCGCTGGTGGTTCCCGCGGACGTATCACAGCCGGATTCCGTCCGCGCCGCCTTCGCCGCCGTAGAGGCCGCCTGCGGTCGACTCGACCTGCTCGTCAACAACGCCGCCATCGCGCGGCTGCACACCCTCGAGGCGGCGCGCGACGAAGACCTCCAGGCCACGGTCGGGACGAACTTCCTCGGCGTGCTCTACTGCACCCGAGCCGCCATCCCGTTGCTGCGGGCCAGTGGTTGCGGTGTCATCGTGAACCTCTCCTCGGAGGCGGTGCGCCGCCCGTTTCCCCAGCTGTCCGTCTACCTCGCCACCAAGGGCGCGGTGGAGATGCTCTCCGCCGCGCTCAAGCAGGAGCTGCGGCCGGAGGGGATTCGCGTGACGTTGCTCCGCTCCGGAGCCTCCACCGGGGGCTTCGTCGAGGACTGGGATCCCGACGAGGCCCGGCGCGCGCTCGTATCTTGGAGCGAGCAGGGCCTGCTCGACTTCGTCGGACTGCCGATGTCGCCGGAGTCGATCGCGGCGTCGGTGGTCTACGCTGCGACCGTGCCGGTGGACGCGAGCGTCGACTTCCTCGAGATCCGGTCCGCGAGGCCCATGCCCAGACCGTCCGGCGATCCTTGAATCCCGTCGGCCTGCGGCGTCCCGGGGCCCACGCTATCACTACGGGTCACGCCATCGGGGATCTGGGGTGAGGACGCTCGGGATGATCGGTCGAATCCGTGCGGCGGCTGCCGCGGCCGCCGCACTCGGGCTCGCGAGCGGGTCCCCCGCCGTCGCCGCGGACGCGCTCGCAGAGGAGAGCGCGACGGCCGCCTTCGAGCGAACGGAGACCCGCGAGCCGTGTGCCGATCACGATCCGCTGCGGCGGGTCTACTTCGGGGACATCCACGTCCACACGAGCTTCTCCCAGGACGCGAGTGTTCGCGGAACCCGCAACACGCCTCGGGACGCCTATCGCTTCGCCCGCGGTGAGCGCCTGGGCATCCAACCCTACGACGAGAACGGCGATCCCTACGCCACGGTGGCGCTCGACCGCCCGCTCGACTTCGTCGCGGTGACCGACCACGCCGAGCTGCTCGGTGAGGTGCACATCTGCCGGACGCCGGGGCTGCCGGGCTTCGACTCCTGGACGTGTCGGATCTACCGGGGCTCCCCCAACATCGCCTACTTCCTGATGAATCTGCGCGTTTCAAGGGCCAACCCGATCCGCTTCGCGTTCTGCGGCGCGCTCGGCGTCTACTGCCTCGAAGCGGCGCTCACGCCCTGGACCGAGATCCAGCTGGCCGCCGAGGCCGCCTACGATCGCTCGTCCGACTGCCGCTTTACCACCTTCGTGGGGTACGAGTGGACGGGCACCCAGCAGACCAACAATCTCCACCGCAACGTGATCTTCCGCAACGACCGCACGGTCGACCTGCCCATCAGCTTCTACGAGGAGTCGCGGCCCCAGGGTCTGTGGCGGGAGCTGCGGAAGCAGTGCAGCGAGCGCGGCGATGGCTGCGATGTGCTCGTGATCCCCCACAACTCGAATCTCAGCAACGGCTTGATGTTCCGCGCGCGGAATCCGGACCTCTCGAATTACGACGCCGCGGACGCCGCCTCGCGGGCAGAGATCGAGCGGCTCGTCGAGATCATGCAACACAAGGGAGACTCGGAGTGTCAGCTCGGCGCGGGGACCGAGGACGAGCTGTGCGGCTTCGAGAAGCTTTCATTCGGGAACTTCGCCGAGAGGATCCTTCCCTTTCTCGGGGACGGCGCCGACGCCGGGAGCTTCGTGCGCAACGGGCTCAAGGAGGGCCTCGAGCAGCACGCCAGGCTCGGCGTGAATCCCTTCAAGCTCGGATTCATCGCCGGGACCGATACCCACGTGGGAACGCCGGGCGCCGTCGACGAGAGCCGCCACGTGACCCACGTCGGCCGCGGCAAGGCGGTGCGGTCCGAGCCACCCGCCGGTCTCCAGGAGGACGTCGAGTTCAACCCCGGTGGTCTGGCGGGGGTGTGGGCCGAGGAGAACTCCCGCGACGCGGTGTTTGCGGCGCTCTGGCGCCGGGAGGCCTTCGGCACGAGCGGCCCGCGCATTCCGGTGCGCATCTTCGGGAGCTTCGAGGAGAACTGGGCGCTCTGCGGTGAGGATTTCGCCCGCCGCGGTTACGCCGAAGGCGTGCCGATGGGTGGCGATCTGCCGGCTGCGCCGGCGGACACCCCCCCGGCCTTCGCCGTGCAGGCAGCGCGCGATCCGGGCGTCCACGGGGCGCCGGGAACTCCGCTCCAACGCATCCAGATCGTGAAGGGATGGATCGAGGACGGTTCGGCGCGCGAGGCGGTGTACGACGTCGTCGGACATGGCGCCGGGGAGGCCAGCGTCGACCCGACGACCTGCGAGCGCTCTGGCCCCGGGTCCGACACCCTGTGCGGCATGTGGGTCGATCCCGACTTCGATCCCGGTGAGCACGCCTTCTACTACGCACGGGTGCTCGAGAACCCCAGTTGCCGGTGGAGCGCCTACGCCTGCAACAAGCTCGGCGTCTCGTGCAGCGACCGCGAATCCGCAGACCGCGAACTCTTCGACGCGTGCTGTGGAGCCGAGACTCCGCGGGCGATTCAGGAGCGGGCATGGGCGTCTCCCATCTGGTACACGCCCGCGGGCTCCGCCGCCCGACCCGCGCCATGACCTGGCACCGGCGACCGATCGTCCACTTCATCGCGCTCGGGGGGCTGCTCTTTGGCGTGAAGACCGTCGCAGAGGGCGCCAGCACGCCAATCCTCGGCGGCGCCCAAGCGGAGGTCGCGGTCGTCACCTCGGAGCGCGTGGCCGAGCTCCGCCAGGACTGGCTCGCGCGCACGGGCAGGCCTCCCGATGCGGCGATGCTCGCGGCGCTGATCGAGCGGGAGATCGACGACGAGGTTCTGGTTCGCGAGGCGCGGCGCCGAGGTGTCCACCAGACGGACGCGGTCATCCAGCGCCGGCTGCTGCGGAACATGCAGTTCCTGCGCGGCGATTCCGATCGATCGGCGGCGGAGCTGCTCGACCAGGCCTACGCCCTGCGGCTAGACCGCACCGATCTGGTCGTGCGGCGGAGGCTCATCCAGAAGCTGACCCTCGACGTCTTCGCGGAGGCCCGCGCCGAGGCGCCCGCCGAAGACGAGCTCCTCGGCTACCTGCAGGCGCACCCGGAGCGTTTCACCCG
>JBHHVG010000062.1:0-11082 GCA_046754165.1 Myxococcota bacterium | reverse complement strand
TCGCTGGGGACACATGAGTCCCCTGGTGCTCTCGGATTTCCAGCCGGTGTACTTAGGCGCAACGGCGCTCGGCTTCGGTCTGCTGGGGGGACTCTGTCGGTGGGGCCGCTTGGCCGCCGATCGCCGCGCGCGCGCGGTCGTGGCGGTGCTGGGCGGCGCGATGCTGGCCGTGCTGGCGTTCCTGGGGATGCCGGAGCTGCGTGGCATACCGGGCGATGCCTGGGCGTGGTTGGTGAAGGCCGAGGAGTTCCAGGCCACCGTCTCTGAATCGACGCCCCTCTTCGCCGGGGCGGCGAGCGGCGGCGGATCGCGGGCAGTGAAGCTGCTCGGCGCTTTCGTCTACGCGGTGCCCGTCGCCATCGCCTACCTGGCCTGGCGATCGCGCGGACGAGCCGATCGCCTGTTTCTGCTCTGGTGGACCCTGGCCCTCTTCGCTGCGACGCTCACCCAATGGCGCTTCATGAATTCCTATGCGGTCGCCCATTCCCTGTTGCTGGCTTGGGTGCTGCGATCCGCACGGGAAGACCTCTCGCCGCGACTACACCGAAAGCGGTGGGTTGCCCGGATCGCGGGGGCGCTGACCGTCGCGGCCTGCACGGCGGCAATCGCGCCCTCCTTGGCGTCGTACGCCGGCCACCTCTCCAACGTCCGCCGCGGCTTGTCCGGTGCGCCGCCGGAGTTGATCCGAACCGTGCGCAAGGCGCAGCTCGTGGCGGATACGGCGGATTGGCTGCGCGGGAACTCGCCGCCTCCGGTCGATCCGGGTTATTCGGTGCTCGCTCCGTGGGGCGACGGGCACATCCTCAAGTACGTCGGCGAACGGCCGGTGGTGCAGGACAACTTTGGCGATGACGTCTCGATCGAGAACTTCGCGCTCGCGGAGGCGTACTTCGCCGCTCGCGACGAAGAGACCGCCCTGGAGATCCTCGCGAAGACCCGCACGCGCTACGTGCTCGTCCGTTCGATCGGTTCAGGACACAGCCAGGGCTACGCAAGCGACAGTCTGTTCTCGCGGCTCTATCACTTGAAGGGCAGCCGCGGTCAGCTTCGGGCGCGGAGCAGTCGTCGCTCGGAGACAGCTTCGGCTCTCGCGAGTCACCGACTGATCTACGAGTCGCCGCCGCTCCGGGAAGGGTTCGGGCGGTCGTTCTGCATGCTCTTCGAGATCGTTCCCGGGGCCGAGCTCCGCGGGCGCGCCGACCCGGGTGCGACGGTGCGCGTCTCGCTGGCCCTCGAGACCCGGGCCGATGGCGCCTTCGACTACTTCGCCCGCTCCCGCGCGGACGAAGAGGGGACGTATCGACTCCGCCTTCCCTACGCGAACGACGCCCCGGGTGCCGAGGTTCGCGTGGACGACCGCTACCGCGTCGAGAGCGGCGACGTCTCCGCCAGCGTCGCGATTCGCGAGGCCGCTGTGCGGGACGGTGCGGTGGTCGCTGGGCCGGATCTGCGGGCGACGTCGCTCTAGGCCACCGGCAGGCGCCGGCAGACCGCAGGCAACCCCTGCCTCAAGTGGCAGCCACGCGGACGGGTCGCGTCCGGTATGCCGTTGGGGGTCCGCGCCGTCCCCGCCGATGTGGGGGTAAATCCCCTCAAGCCTGGGGGTGGTGACGCCGATGTGCACGCACGAGGTCCCCGGTGCTCGGCGGCGCCCAGCGCCTGGTTCTCGCGAGAGGAAGGAATCATGCGATTGCAATCTGCCCATGCCCTGGCGGTCGCCTGCCTCGCGCTCGCCGCGTGCGCGACCCCGTCCACAACCGCCCCGGTCGTCCCGGCTGACGCCGAGAGCCTTCGGATCGTCGTGGCGCCGCTCAACCTCGCGGTTCGCGCGCCGGACGAGCTCGTGGGCAAGGGGGACCCGGTCTGGGACGAGCTGCTCGGCTATTTCGAGAGCGCCGATCAGCAGGTTTCCGTGCTCCCACCCATGAGCGCCGAGCTGCTGTGGTTGATGGCCACCCACGATCTCGACGTGGGCGATCGCACGCGTGCGCTGCGCGTCGCGTGCTCGCGGTTCGCCCAGGAGCTCGCGGAGCGGGCCGACTTCGATCTGCTGGTGCTGCCGTCGCTGGTGCTCCGCGCCGGCCGGCTCAGGGGCCATTACGCCACGTGGGACGGGGTTCACCGTCCGGTCCCGAACGGCGCAGTCGCGATGTCCAATGGGATGAATGACGTGATGCACGGGGTGGAGGTCCGTTCCGTCGGGCTGCGCGGGAAGGTCGGAGCGGCCTCCCTGCACGTCACCGTGCTGCGACCCGACGGATCGCTGGCGTACGAAGGACTGGGTGGTCTCGATCTGGTTCAGGAGGCCGCGCACCAGGGCACGTGGGACGGCCGATGGGTCTTCGTCGAGCGTGAGTCCCCCTTCGATGAGCGCAGACATCTCCGGGAGGGCGTCGCGCTCGCGCTGGAGCGTCCGGTCACGGTTCCGGCGAACGCCCGCTGATCGTCGGGCCGCTCACCGCGGGCTCGCGGACCCTTCGAGGGTGTCCAGCGCGCGGCGTGCCTCCTCCATCATGAAATCGCAGATGAGGGCGTCCGTCTTCTCGTCGCAGGGCATCGCGAGCACCTGCTCGAAGTGCTCGCGCGCCGTGTCGGTGTCGCCGTCGCGCGCAGAGAAGACCGCCAGCCCGTAGCGATTGCGGACCGATTCCGGTGCGAGCCGGGCCGCACGCTCGAATCGCGCGCGCGCCTCGTCCATGTCGCGAATGGGCCACGGCGCCACCAGGAAGAATCCGGCGAGGAGATAGTCCCCGATCGCCGCTCCGTGCCGCGCGTCGAGCTCGATGACCCGTTGTACATGGTCCTGGTACTCGCTGCCCGCTCCCTTCAAGATCGCTCTCACGATTCCGAGGCTCGACGAGTAGAACATGTAGGCGGTGGCGAGCTCGGCGGCGGCGTCCGCCGAGGTGGGACGGAGCTTTTCTGCGGCGCGCGCGTGCTCGAGGGCGCGGCTGCCGAGGTCGGCCCACAGCGCGCGGTTCTCGTCGCTGTCCTGGAGTCCGTCGAAGAGGGGCAGGTTTCCGTGGGTCCGACTCGCCATCACCCGGTTGAGGGAGCGCGCGGCGCCCAGGCGCGCGTCGAAATCGCCCGGGACGTCCGCAGCGCGTGCTTCCGAGCGGGCCGCGGCAGCCGCGAGCCCGTCCGCTCTCAGGTTCGCGCGGCCGGTCGTGGGCTCGGACGCCGGTGCGATGCCGGGCCCGGCGACGAGCAGCAGGGCTCCCAACAGGGCGCGCGGGATGGAGCGAGTGGGTCGATGCCGCAGAGCCATGATCTTCTCCGAGTAGCAGAGCCGAGTCGCGCCCGCTTGTGCCGCGCACGTTCGCTCGGCGATTGCAGCGCGGTCTGGAGGATGTCGCAAGTCGAGGGTCCCCGTCCGGCGTTCGGGACGTGCTGGCAGACCCCTGTCGTACGCGCGACTCTCTGGGCCGCTGTGGGGTCCAGCCGCCCGTGGCTGGCGTTCGCCAGCATCGCGATCGGCATGTCCGCCGTCGATGGGGTCGAGGTCTTCCGATGAGCAACGGCGAAGTGCCTCGGGCGGGAGACAGCCGCCGCAGCCCCCTGGAGCGGTTCCTTTCCCTCTTCGCAGACGTCGAGCGCGGAGAGGGCGTCAATGTCCTGTTGATGTTCGCCAACATCTTCCTGATCCTCACCGCCTACTACGTGCTCAAGGTGGTTCGCGAGGGGCTGACGATCGGCGGCATCCAGCTCTTTGGGCTCGGTGGTGACGAGATCAAGGCCTATCTCCCCGCCCTGATGACCCTCCTGCTGCTGGGTGTCGTCCCCGCCTACGGCGCGCTCGCGAGCCGCGTGAGTCGCATCCGTCTGATCAACGCGACGACGCTGTTGGTCATCGGTACCCTGGTGTGTTTCTGGCTGTGGGGGAGTGCCGTCGGAGTCGGGACGACCATCGGGCTCTCCTTCTACGTCTATCTCGGCATCATCAACGTCTTCCTGATCGCGCAGTTCTGGTCGTTCGCGAACGACATCTACAGCGAGTCCCAGGGCAAGCGTCTGTTCGCGATCATCGCGATCGGCCAGTCGCTCGGCGCTGTGCTGGGGCCGCGCCTGGCGGCGGTCGGCTCCGGGCGCATCTTCCTGCTGTTGGCCGTGAGCGCCGGGCTCTTCGGGCTGTGTCTCGTCCTGTACAACTGGATCAACGCGCGGGAGGCTTCGCGGGCGCGCGAGACCGGCGAAGGCGCGGATGTCGTGGGCGATCCGCTCCGGAAGGGCGGCGGATTCCAGCTGGTGCTGCGGACCCGGTACCTGCTGCTGATCGCGTCGATGATTCTCGTCACGAACGTGGTCAACACCACCGGCGAGTACATCCTCTCCAACGCGGCGAAGACGCATGCGGCAGAGCAGGTCCCGGCGCTCACGCCCGAGCAGGTGCGGGCGGCCGGAGAGGCCGCGCAGGCGCTGCTCGAGCGCGGCGAGGCGGCGAACCTGGCAGATGCGCGGGAAGCGGCGGAGCAGAAGGCCCTGCGCGGCGCGCGCTCCGAAGTGATCGGCGAGTTCTACGCCAGCTTCTTCTTCTGGGTCAACCTGGTCGGCGTCTTCACCCAGATGTTCCTTGTCTCGCGGGTCTTCAAGTACTTCGGGGTCCGAGCGGCTCTCTTCGTGCTGCCGGTGATCGCCTTCGGCGGCTACGCGGCGATCGCCCTGATCGGAGGTCTCGGCGTGCTCCGGATCGCGAAGACCGCCGAGAACAGCACGGACTACTCGCTCCAGAACACCGTGAAGCAGGCGCTGTTCCTGCCGACCAGCCGGGAGGCCAAGTACAAGGCGAAAGCGGCCATCGACACCTTCTTCGTCCGCTTCGGCGACACGGCAGCGGCGGCGGTCGTGTTCGTCGGCCTCCACGTCCTCCACTTCGTGCCCCGATCCTTTGCGCTGGTGAACGTCGGCCTCGTCGCCGTGTGGATCGCGCTGAACATCGGGATCGCCCGGGAACACAAGAAGATGGTTCCCCACGACCGCGGAGCGCACGTCTAGGGTGTTGCGCTTCAGCGGGGGCGGAAGGTGCGCATGACCATCGGCAGCATTCGGCTCAGCACGCGGCCCGAGAGCCGCTGGAAGCCGCCCAGGGCGCCGGTGTGTTCGGCGCCGCCGAAAGAGTCGATTCCCAGCGCCTCCCGCATGTCTGCCGAGACCAGCGCCACCGGTTTGTCGAGGGGGATTCCCGTCCCGTCGGCGATGCGGACCATGCGCTCGAAGTTCCCGATCACGCCCGCCGCATCGACCACAGCGGCTTCCCCGAGCACGGCGACGACGCCGTCGCGCGCAGCGCGCGTCGTCTCGGCGTCACCGAGAATCGCCGCATCGACGAAGGCCGTCAGCGCCTCACCGCCGGGGAGGCCGCTGGCCGCGCCCCCTCCCTCGGTCACCGCGCGCAGGTCGATGGCCTTGCCGCTGGACTCGCCGCTCGCCCGGAGCAGCACGGCGTGCGCGGTCGTTCAGTAGAAGCACTCGTTGACGGCGGACACGCGACCCGCCACCAGCTCGATCTGGGCCCGGGAAAGGGCGCGTCCCGGGTCGGCGCTCGGGTTGGCGAGCTGGTCGAGGGGGATGTACTGGACCATCGACAGGTCCTTCATCCGGCGCACGCAGTCGGGCACGAGACTCATGGCACGCAACACGTTGGCCGCGCGGCCCTTCTGATACAGGTCCGCCTCTGGCCCACGGGCCTCGCCGCCAGGGATCATGGGCACCCAGCCGACCCCGTCGCTCGCCGCCGCCGGCCGATAGCCCGAGGCAGGGCCGGGAGCAGGCGCAGGGAGCGGCTCGAGGGGCAGCCCCAGCGCGCGGTGAAAGGCGTCGATGCAGAGGACGCTGACGGTGACTCCGAGCAGCTCGACGTAGTGTCCATCCGAGAGCGATCCGCTCGCGAGGAGCTTCTCGACCCAGGATTTCGAGAGGCGCGCCGCGTCGGTGACGAGGCGGTGCACCGCATCGATGGCCGCCTCCGGCAGTCGATCGACGGCCCGGTCGGGGGTGCCGTCGACGGCACCCGGTGACAGCGCTTGCTTGCGCGCGGCGCACAACGCGCAGTCGCGGGCGGCGCGGACCTCCGCCGCGATGGCGATCTTCTCGTCTCCCGACCACCAGGAGCCAGGGGCGCTCAGCCAATCCCAGGTGCGCCTGTAGGCGTCGGTGAGATCGGAGCGCACCGAGAAAGGCGCCTGGGAGTAGTCGAAGGCGTCGGTCGTGGTCATCGGACCCCCATGCCGACGGAATACCCCATCTGGACGCCGGCGACCAGCGGCTGCTGTTCTACCACGGCCACTCGTCGTAGGGCCACTCGCGACAGCCGGTCGGCCCGGCGTCGAGGTATTCCTCCGGACCGAAGCCGAGATCCTCGTCCCACTTGGCGATCTGGCGGTAGACGAAGCAGCGCTCCCGTTGGGTCTCGAGCCGCGGATCCGCCGCGATCTCGGCGAGTACGCTCTCGACCGTGACCGGCGCCGAACCCATGCGCGCACCGCCGCCGGCGGGCGTGTCGAGGATCAGGGTCTTGTGGCCGTCCGGTGCCGGATCCCAGGCCAGCCATTCGGGCAGCGTTCCGTCGCGCCCCCTGCCCGGCGCACCGCTCCGCGCGAACTCCGTCCAGTAGGACATCATCTGTTCCGAGAGCGCGAGGCGTCCGGGCTCGTTGCCGCGTGTGAAGATCTTGTCCGTCGAGGGCCCGATCTGCCAATGTCCGAACACGAAGGGGATCTCGAAGCCGTGAGAGGCGCCGAATACCCTCGCGAGGTCGAAGAGGAGGTAGGAGGTGGGCTCCTCGTCCCAATCGAAGCGGTACACGTAGACCGACGGGCCCTGGACCGGGCGCATCACCGCGGCCGGCGCGTCGGCGCCGGTCGCCTTCCAGTTCTTCGACAGGTACTCGGCCGACGTCTCGAAGCGATTCCAATCGAACACCTGCGGAAATACGCCGAACCACTGCCGCACGAAGATCGGGTTGGCGTAGAGGAACAGCTTGTTCTCGTCGTGGTTGGTCCCCAGAATGGTCGGAACCCGGTTGTAGTCCCCCGCTGCGAACAGCTCCAGGGTGTCTCCGTCCGGCAGTACGGTGCCATCCCTGAATACCCTCGGGATGTCGATCAATCCCTCCTGGTCTTCTCTGCGGTACACCGAGAGGAACTCGCCGGTGCTCTTGCCGCGCAGATAGGACGCGATCTCTTCGGCGGACATCGAGGCGATCTGCGCTCGAGCAGTCGCGGTGTCCGCCGCGCCGCCGTCGGCGACCCGGAGCCTCGCCAGGATCTCGTTCGAGCTGCCCTCGGCGCCGGGCTCCGCGTCATCGTTCCAGTTCTCTGCCTCGGCGACGGTGCGCGTGCCGGTGCCGCCGCTCTGGACGACGGCGCGGTGGAACAGGCCGGTGGCGAGCTTCGAGAGCAGCAGGGTGACGACGTTCCGCCCCCCGGCAGATTCCCCGAAGATCGTGACATTGTGCGGGTCTCCGCCGAAGTCCGCGATGTTGTCGCGCACCCAGGTGAGACCGCGGATCAGGTCGAGGGTTCCGTAGTTGCCGGAACGATCCGCCTCGCTCCCTTCTCCGGCGCGGAGCGCCGCGTTCCGGAACCAGCCGAACGGACCGAGGCGGTACTGGGCGATCACGACGATCACGTCCTGGGTCGCGGCCAGGTGGCCGCCGTCGTAGAAGCCCGCGTGGCCGATGGTGTTGCCACCGCCGTGGATCCAGAAGAGCACCGGTAGCTGACGTCCGCCGGTGGGCACGTCACCGGGCTCGAAACGCGGCGCCCAGATGTTCAGCGTGAGGCAGTCCTCGCTGCCCACCAGCGTTCCGCGCGGGTGGTCGCTGATGCCGCCGAAAGGGTGTGCGAACTGGGAGCAGGGCGCGCCCAGCGCCGTGGCCTCGAGCGTTTCCTCGAAGCGCGGCGCGGGCCGAGGCGCGTGCCAGCGCAGGGCGCCGGTGGGCGGCGCGGCATACGGAACTCCGAGCCAGGCATGGGCGCCGGTCGCGGTCTCGATGCCGACGATCTCGCCGGCCGGCGGGGCGCGGCGCGTCAGCGGGGCCGGAGCGGGTGCGGGGTCCGATTCCGCAGCCCGGACCACGTGTGGCGACAGGGTGAGTGCGCCCAGCAGCAAAGCGGCGGCGGTGCCCACGACGATCACGATCGACCTCCCAGTTGGCGAATCGGCGAATCGGCGAATCGGCGAATCGGCGAATCGGCGAAGGCACCCGGTGTGCCCTCGGGGCCAAGAGTGGCTCTCGAGCCGCCGTCCCCGCGCGTTCTCCGAATCCGAAGACTTGTATGGATCGGCCCAGTCTACAAGAAACTCCGCCGGTCGCCGGAGCCGCGCCAGAGGGCCCTGCCCAGGCTGATACGCAGCGCGGACAGCATCGTCCGGTCGCCCGTGCCGTTGCCGAGCCGGGTGGAGTCCCCCGATATCAAGAAAGATGGATCGAAGACTTCAGTCATGAGGTCGCCCGGATCAGAAGATCCCGAGCAGCGATCGGGTATTTCCGTCATGGTTCCTGAGAATCGAGACGACGTCGTGATGGCCGGCTCGTTCGGCCAGGGCCTCCGCGGTTTCACCGTTCTCGCCCCGTATGCTGGCGCGCCCGTCGTGTCTCAGAAGCAGTCGGACCATCCGCGCGTGTCCTGCGGAGGCAGCACGCATCAGCGCAGTGTGTTTCCGCTGCCCCTTGGCGTCGACGTCGGCACCACGATCGAGCAGAAGTCGGGCGACCTGCGTATGGCCTTTGTCCGCGGCTCGGTGCAGCGGCGTATTTCCCTCCGGGCTGCGCTCGTCCACCGGAACGCCCCGATCGAGCAGCAGTTCGACGACTCTCGAAGCCCCTTCACCGACGGCTACATGGAGGAGCGACAGTCCGCCGCTGCAACGGCCCACCGGGGCGGTGTCGTGATCGAGCAACTGTCGCGTGATCTTCACATCGGCGTTCCGGACCGCGACGCAGGCGATCGGCTCTCTCAGACCCCGATGGGTTCGAGCATTGGCTCCGCCCGCCAGCAGCGCTCGGACGGTCGCGTCGCTGTCGCTCGATACGGCCTGGGCGAGCGGGGTCGATTCGCCTGTTGGCGCTGCGTCGACACGCGCCCCCGCTGCCAGGAGTCGATCGACCGTCGGCGCGTGTCCCCTGCGGGCAGCCAACCACAGTGCGGTTGGGCCGCCCTCCGCTGTCTCGTTTACTTCTACGCCACTCGCGAGCAAGCGCTCGACGACCTCCGAATGTCCCTCGGAGGAGGACCACATGAGGGCATTCCAGCCGTTGGGCTGGCGCGCGCCGGCATCGGCCCCGAGAGCGAGAAGTCGCGAAACGATCCTCGTGTTTCCCCTCCACGATGCGCGAGTAAGCGCAGTATGACCCTCAGGGCCGCGTCGATCGATCTCGGCACCCTCCGCCAGCAACGCCTCGACGATCGCCTCTTCGCCGCGCCATGCTGCGACCATGAGGGCGGACCAGCCGTCGAACGGGGTCGACGATCCGGCAGCCTCGGATCCATCGCGGGGAGCTCTTCTGCGCGTCTCGCGCCGAAGCCACGCGGCGCGCTTCGCGCGGTTACTGCCCGACGACGAGTGTACGCGGGCACCAGCCGCCGAGAGCGCGGCCGCAATCTTTTCGTGGCCGAACGTCGAGGCGAGCTGGTACGCGGTGCGGCCGTCCGCATCCGAATACTCGAGACCTGCGCCTGCGTCGATGAGGAGCCCCGCGACGTCGGCGTGCCCTTGCCGAGCAGCGGCCATGAGTGCACTGTTTCCGTCTGGGTCCAACACGTCGATCCTCGCGCCGGCTGCGAGCAGCTGGTTCGCGAGGTCCCGACGTCCCTGGCGCGCAGCCACCATGAGCGCGGTGTCCGAGAAGCCGTCCGGGCGGTCCGGAGCAGCTCCCGCTGCCAGCAGCAGCGTGGTGACCTCGAGATTCCCGCTTTCGACCGCCTTCGTCAGGAAGCTCCGACCTTCGACGATCTCGCGATCGACGTCTGCGCCTGCTTCGAGCGCGGCCCGAGCGGCTGCGACATCACCGAGGTCGAGCGAACGAGCGAGAACTGCCATGATGTCACCGCTGCTGAGGTCGAATCCGGACGGCGCAGCCGGATACACGGAAGAGATGCGGATTTCCTCGAGCTTTTGGGCAGCCCTCTCGTGCCCGCGTTCGGCCGCCATGCGGTACCAACGGACCGCCTCTTCGCGGTTCGGCGCAACACCCCATCCGTTCTGGTACATGGTTCCGAGGCTGTACTGGGCATTCCAGTTGCCGCCTTTCGCGGCTCGGCGAAACCAGCTGATCGAAATTCCGTGGTTCTGTGGAACGCCCCGACCCATGCGATACAGCGCGCCGAGGCGGTACTGGGCGTCCGGGTACCCCTCGCGCGCCAGTTCCTCCCATATTTCCGCCGCATCCTCGAACCGGCGTTCACGACTGGCCTGCTCGGCGTCGTCGAACGGGCTTGTTTGCGCGGTCAGCACCGGGAGGGTGAAGAAGATCACAGCCCAGAGGGACTTTCGGAGCCGCTTCTGTGATCCGACCGTATTACGCCGTGCCATGCTTGGTCTCGATCTTCACGCCGATCGACCGCAAGAATCCAGTCGGCAGCACGCCCCCCACGCACACGATGACGGCGTCGTTCTCAATCGTCTGCACACCGCGTTCGGTCTGAATCTCCACTGTCGACGGGTGGATCGCCAGGACGTTCGAATCGAGGTAGATGGTCAATTTTCCGCTTGCGACAGCTGCGTCTACACGTGCCCGGTTCTCCTGTTTCGCGCGAGAGAAAGCGTTCCCGCGGTATGACAGGATTGCCGTCGTGTTCGGCTCCTCGGCCAGACTGCATGCTGCTTCGAGCGCGCTGTCGCCCCCACCCACCACCAGCACCCGGCGGCCGCGATATTGCTCCGCACCGACCAGTCGGTACACCACCTTCGAATGATCTTCGCCGGGAACACCGAGGTGTCGCGGGGTTCCCCGGCGTCCGATTGCCAGGAGAACGGTGCTGCTTCGGTACCTTTCTCGCGTGCTTCGTACCTCGAACGCGCCGTCGACAACGGCGATCTCTTCCACCCGTTCGTCGTATCGGATCTCGACCTGGGTCTGCC
>JBHHVG010000061.1:0-11201 GCA_046754165.1 Myxococcota bacterium | reverse complement strand
GGCCGTTCGGTCGACGACCTCGACTTCCTGGAGCTGTACAGCTGCTTTCCCGCCGCGGTGCAGGTCTTCGCGGACGCGCTCGATGTAGCGATCGATCGTACCCTCACGGTGACCGGCGGTATGCGCTTCGCCGGCGGGCCCCTCAACAACTACGTGATCCAGGCAACCGCGCGCATGGCCGAGAGGCTGCGCGAGAAACCCGGCCAGAGCGGACTCGTCACCTCCATCAGCGGATTCTTCAACAAGCAGGGCTTCGGCGTCTGGGCCAGCGAGCCTCCGCAGCGGGGTTTCCAGTTCGCGGACGTGAGCTCGGACGTGGCCGCGGCCGCTGCGCCGCGGGAGGTCGTCTCGGGGGCCCGTGGGCCAGCGGTCATCGCGGGCTACACGGTGCTGTACGACGGCAGGCGTCCCGCGGCGGGCGTGGCGGTCTGCGATCTCCCGGACGGGCGCCGCAGCGTGACGCGCACGGAGGATCCGGCGGTGGCAGCGGCCATGACGCGCGAGGAGTTCTGCGGTCGTCGCGTGACGATTCGTGCGGGCGGTGAGTGGGTGGAGGCAGGGGGACAGCCGTGAGAGTCGCGCGCCGACCGGCGCGCCGCTCAGAACTCCGCGCGCTCGAGATCGCGGTAGACGGTCTCTGCGAGCTCCCGATTGCCCTCAGCCGTCAGGTGGTAGTCGCTCGGGAAGAACAGACGATCCTTCTCGATGCCCCAGATCGGCTCCTGGGAGGCGTCGAACACCCACGTGCCCCGGTCCCGGAGCGGACCGAGCCACGAGTAGAAGCCGGGCTTGCCGTCCCGGTACGGCACGCACAGCACCAGAACGCGGAAGCCCTCCGCGCGGCCGCGACGCTCGAGGTCGAGGACCTCGAGCACCGCCTTTCGCGCGGCCCAGTCCACCAGACCGGGCTGGTCGAGGTCCGGCAACAGCGAGTAGACATCGCGGCCCACGAAGCGGGACAGGACGAGACCGTAGAGGATGCGATTGCGGACGATCTCCGGAGTCCTCGCCTCGATCGACCCGAGCAGCGTGATCCAGTTGCGGGTGGGGTCGAGGGGCACGAGCGCGCCGTTCTCGATGGTGTAGAGGGGCTGACCGATGTTGTCATTGAGGTCGTTGTGATAGATGGCGAAGATCAGCAGGTCTGGTTCCAGCCCGAGGGGAGCGAGCCGATGCGTGTAGAACTTGTAGGAGTTGTCGGTGCCGTAGCCCTTCACACCGGCGTTGATCACGTCCACGCGGCGGCCGCGCTCCCGGAACAGGGCCTCGAGCTGATTCGGAAAGGCCTCCTCGTTGCCCACTCCGTGGCCGAAGACCATGGAGTCGCCGAGAACGATCACGCGCTGCTCGAAGGCCTCGCGAGGTGCGATGTCCGTGTCGCGGAGCCCGTGCGCGTTGGTGGTGACGCGCTCGACGAACTCATCGGTTTCCCGCACCCGTTCGCGGTTGGGCCGGAGCGCATAGATCAGCTCATCGTCGAGCTCGAAGATCTCGCGGACCTGCCACACCCGGTGGACCGGCTCGAACAGGGCCGACAGGACGAGCTCGAGTACGACCAGGGTGGCCAGGGTCGCGCCGACGGTGAGGAGGATCTTCCCGAACACGGACGTCAGCCGGTGGAGCAGGCGCTGGGTCGCGCCCCGCTCCGGCCATCCCGCGCGATCAATCCAGCGTCCGGTGGACGTGTACGGCCAGGTCTCCCAACAGGTTCGTGTAGCTGCCGTACTCGTTGTCGTACCAGCCGAAGACCTTGGCGTGAGTCACAGGGACGCGGATCGTGGGATCGTCGAGCCCGGCGAGGATCTTCGGGTCGACGCCGGGCACTTGGGCGAGATCGAAGTCGACGAAGCCGGTCCGTGTGTGGGTCTCGGTGGCTTCGATGACAACCGCGGCGCGCATGCCCGAGACGTCGGCCGGGACGTTCTGCTCCTCGCTGTAGACCAGGTGGCCCTTTTGGGTCCCCTCACCGGCCTCCCGGTAGATCTCGTTCAACATCACGTTGTTGACGGAGCTGCGGCCGTCCTCGTCGATCTGCGACTGGAAGGTGACGTTCAGGATGATGAGGGATTCCGTCGGGATGGGGATCCGCACCGAGTCGGCCATGAAGCCGATCTGGCGGATCTCCGGGATGACCGCCTCGAGCGCGTGCGCCGCGTTGCTGGAGGTGAGGATGATGCTGTTCAGCGAGCTGCGACTGCGGCGCAAGTCCTTGGCGCCGGCTTTGGGGACCGTGTCGAGCAACGTCTGGCTGTTCGTTGCGGCGTGAACCGTGCTCATCGAGGCCGTCATCAACGCCGAGTCGTGAAGGTGGTCGAGTAGAGGCTTCACCATGTGCGCAAGCGCGGTGGTGGTGCACGACGCAGCGGACAGCACGCGGTGCCGCGCCGGATCGAAGAGCTCGTGGTTGATGCCGTAGATCAGCGTGGCGGCGTCGTCGGGGAGGGACAGGGCCTTGTCCTTGATCTTGAACGCGGCGCTGTTGATCACCGCCTCGGCACCGGCGGCGAGGTGACCGCGCAGCGCCCCGCGCTCGCGGTCGAGGGGCGTGGTCGGGTCGCAGAAGGCGCCCGTGGTGTCGACCACGACCCGTGTGCCGTGATCGCGCCAGCCGATCTCTCGCGGATTGCGGGCGGTCTGGAGGACCGTGACCGGGATCCCCGCCACATCGAGCAGGTGCTTTTCGCGATCGACGATGCGGATGCAGGGCTCGGAGTTCACGCCGAAGAGGAAGCGGTGCATGGTCCCGTAGGTAGAGTCCTTCTCGATCACGCCGCACACGGTCTCGAGGTCTCGGCCGACCTCCCGGCCGACGTTCACCACGGCGCCGGTGAAGTACTTGCGCGCCACGTGGTGCCACAGGCTGAGCTTCCCGATGCGGCCCAGGCCGTTGATGCCGAGCACGCGCTGCGAATTTCCGTTTCCTGCCATTTCTTCGTTTCCTCGCCGGTTCTTGGTCGGGGTCCGTCGGAATCCCGGATTCTAGGTCAGACGCTGGCGGCGGACCGTCGTGGACGGGTGCTTCCCAAGATAGACCGATCCGTCGCTGCCGTTGATGGAAATGAAATCGCCCGTCGACACCGTCCGCCCGGCGAGCTGGGAGCGCCTCTGGTCGTCGAAGACCTCGAGCTGCCGACAGCCGACCACGCAGGTCCGGCCCACCCGCTGGGCCACCAGGGCGGCGTGGCTGGTGGCGCCTCCGATGGCCGTGACCATGCCGTCTGTCCGCAGGATCAGCGGAATGTCCTCGGGAACGGTGTCGGGCCGCAGCAGGAGGATGGCGTCTTCCGGATGTTGGCCACGGAGGTTCGTGATGTCCTCGATGGTGTGCGCGACGCGGCCGGAGAGGGCGCCGCCTGCGACGCCGATGCCCGTGGCGACCTTCGCGCTGTCGAGCTTCTCGCTCGGGATGAAGGCCGGAACCATCGTCTCCTGGGAGAGCACCGCGTCGCGGGTCTGGAGGATGAACAGATCCTCGGGCTGCTCACTCTCGAAGGTGAACTCGATCTCCTGATGGAACATGCCATGGCGGTAGATGAGCGCGCAGGCGTGGCGATTCAGGGCCTCGAAGATCGCCGGGAAGTCCTTCTCGAGCGAGAGGTCTCCCCCCTTCGCCTCGGTCAGGCGTTGCTTTTCGCTGATCGGGAACGTCTCCACCAGACCGCTCACCACGTCGTCGCCCTGACCCTGGGCGATGAAGTCGCCGTGGAGCCGCACGTCTCCGGAAGTTCGGCGCGGGTCGCACGTCAGCACGACGCCGGTCCCGGAACGCTTGCTGAGGTTGCCGTAGACCATGTTCTGCACCACGACCGCGGTGCCCCACTCGGCCGCGATCTGGACGGCGCTGCGGTAGCTCTGCGCTGTCTCCGAGTGCCAGGAATCGAGCACGAGATCGATGCAGGTGAAGAGCTGCTCGTACGGGTCTGCCGGGATCTCGACGCCGTTGTCCAGCACGTAGTCGCGGTAGCGCAGCGCCAGGTCGCGCATCTTCTCCGGCTCGAAGCCGGATTTCTTGGCGATGCCGACCTCCTGTTTGGCCGCTCGCATCAGGGCATCGAAGCCGTCTCGGCTGATACCGTGTCCCATGCCCCAGCCCTGGACGAAGCGCCGGTAGGCGTCCCAGGCCGCCCATGGGCTTCCCGAGCGCCGGGCGAAGCCTTCGGCTACCTCGACGCTGATGCCGACGTTCAGGAAGGTGTCGAGGATGCCCGGCATGCTGATCGCCGCGCCGGAGCGAACTGACAGCAACAGCGGGTTGTCTGGATCGGCGAATTTCGCGTCGCAGCGGCTCTCGAGACGCTCGATCTTGCGCCGGATCTGATCGTGGACCTCGCGCCGCAGCTCCTCGCAGCGGCGGATCGCTTCGTGGCTGCGGAAGACCTCGGTCGTGAGGATGAAGCCATCGGGCACCGGCAGCCCGTCGTGGGCGAGCCGCTTGATGGCGTAGCCCTTGTTGCCCATGTAGATCGCGCCGTCGTGGGGGCCCACCTCGGGGCTGATCTCCACGAAGGAGCGCTCAGCGTCGTACGACATGATCAGCCCGAGGGTGTTGCGGTCGAACCGATCGCGGCTCTGGACCATCATGCGCAGCACCTTGCCGATCAGGTTGTCGAGCTGTTGCAGACCGAAGCTCGCGGCAATCAGATCTCGGAAGAAGCTCTCCGAGACCTTCAGGACGGTCTCCTGGGTGCCGCCGCTCTCGTCTCCGGGAAGCTGGCCCCGTTCGAGCATGTCGTGGACGATCCGCTCCAGGGCGTTCTCGTAGACGTCGATGAAGCGGATGCGGATCAGGTTCTCCACGCTGCGCGACAGCAGCTGGAAGATGTTGATGAACTGGTCGACGCGGAATCCCTCGGCCAGCAGGGCCTGGTCGAGCATGGCAGTTCCCGTCGCCAGGCCGCGTCCTCGGCTGCCGTCCACGCGCAGGGCGCGCAGGATCAACCGCAGCCAGTCGGCGACCTTGAGCAGGGTGTTGCGGGTGACGAACTCGAGGCGCGCCTCGGCGAACAGCCGCTCGAACAGCGCGTTGGCCATCGACTCGATCCGGAAGCTCAAACCGATCGCCTCGAACTTCTCCTCGCGGTAGCGCCCGTACATGCTCGGAATGCCGGCCGCGATGTGGCGCTTGTGGTAGACGTCCTCGTAGCCCTCGGTCTTCTCGTCGCTGGTGACGACCTTCTTCAGGCGCTCGAGGACGTCGAGCAGGATCGTCAGCGCCTCCTGGCACTCCCCGCTTTCCAGCGCGCTGCGCAGCCGTGCGTGCTCGTGGGACGACACGACGTTGGCGACGCTCAGGCGCTCGAGCAGGTCGTCGTGGTCGAGCTCGTACTTTCGGCCCATGAGCCGCCGAAGCTTGAAGAGCAGCACGACCTTCTCGCGGTCGAGTGCGCGCCCAGCCTGCGACCGCCGCACGCGCTCCTCCACCGCTTCGACATCGAGCTGGAAGAGCGCTTCGACCTCGTCTCCGGCAGTCAGTTCCGCGAAGACGGCGTGCAGGCCAGCGTACTCGTCGTCGGCGACGTCGAGCCCCTCGAGGAGCGCCGGCGGGACGTACGGCCTCAGTCCGTCCACATCGCCGGTGGCCCAGAACCGGCCGATCTCCTCGATCAGGCGGATCACGAACGGATTGCTCTCGACGTGGCACTGCTTGCGGAGAAAGTGACACAGGGGGTCCTTGCGGCCGCGGATCTCGTCGATGTGGGAGGAGACGTCACGCAGCTCGCCCTCGGCGCCGATGTCGCTGAAGTAGACGGGAAAGATCTTCAGCAGATGGATGATCTGGTGGTAGACGGGCCCGATTCCGCTGTTGAGCAGGCGCGAGATGTCTTTTTGGAAGAGATCGGTGTCAGCGATGAATACGCCGCCGACCCTGAGGTGGACGACCAGGGCGGCGATCAGGGGGCGGCAGAACTCCGGATTTCCCTCGATCAGGCTCAGGTAGGTGCGGATGGCCCGGAGATGCGCCGGATCGACCTGGACCCGCCAGTCGTCGGTGAAGCCGGTGAAGTCCGGATCCGGGAAATCCCACGCGAGGATCTCGTCGATCACCACCTCGAAGAGCTCCCGGTTCCCCGTCGCCTGGACCTCGAGTCCGATCTTCGAGATCAGGTTGAGCCCGGAGCGCGACGTGGCAAGGACGCTGCGTCGAAGAGTGGCGAAGGTCTCCCGCACCACTTCTTCCAGGTGCACGGCATCGGCGCTGCGTAGCACATCCAGATAGGAGTGACTCACTTCGGACAACGCCTGCTCGTGGACCGATGCCAGGCCGTCTACGGACAGCACGTCGATCAACCAGTGGATGCGCTGCAGCCGGTTTTGCCAGACCGTGTTCCCTGGCGCCTCGATGCAGTTCGCGGCGTCGAGGTAGCCCCGTTCGATGCGCGCGTTGTCGGGGAGGGACAGCAGGGTATCCGCGCGGGCGGCGCCATCGCTGTCTTCGGCCTCCAGCTCCACGAGCTCGTCGAGGCATTCCCGCAGGTGGGAATGCGAGATGACGGCCAGTTTCGCAGGCACCGGCGTGTCGCTGCTGGCTCCGGTGCGCTTCCGCCACCAGGTCACCGGATCGATGCGCTCGAGCCACTGCTGGTAGACTTCGCTCAACGTGCCCGCCAACAGCTGCAGGCTGCGCTCGGCGAGGCCGGCAGCAGCCTCGCCGCCCGCCGCCGCGAGGGTGGCGGCCAGGTGCTTGACGCGAGGAGAGGCAAGGGCGGCGAGTCGCGGGTCGCGTCCGAAGATCGCCTCCATGCGGTCGAGGGCGGCGTCCAGCGGCGGGACGACGTGCGGCAGCCGATCCCCGGAATCGCGCACGACCTTCTCGAGGTAGTAGAGGAACTTCCTCGCCGCCGTCTCGCGCAATGCGACAGGTGTGGCCTGCTCTGAGATCTTCGCGTACAGATCGCAGAAGACGCCGATCGCCTCAGGCGCCCGCTCGTGTGCGATGTGGTGGGCGAAGTCGCCCATGGCGCGCCGGTGGAGGTCTTCCAGCGTCTGGGCCCATCCGACGTAGCGGTGATTGATCTCCCATAGCAGCTTCTTGGTGTTCTCCGAGACCCCCGCGAAGCCGGCGGTGACCTCCATCAACACCTTCTGCTCCTCCGGAATCACGACCTGCACCGCGGTGCGCCGCAGGTTGACCTCGAGGGCCTTCGATCGGGTCTCCCGCGCGCGGGTGGCCGCGCTGGCGTCGACGCTCGTGATGCTGCGGATCAGGTCGGTCTCGTTCGCGTCGTGGTCGCTGAGGCGTGACAGGATCGACCCGATCTCCCGCTCTGCGACGGCGAGAGGGATCGGCTCGTCCGTTCGTACCCGTCCGATCAGCTCGCGAACCGCCGCGAGGATCTTCGGGTGCTCGCGGCTGAGCACGGCGCCGTTTCGCCTGTGCTCCGGCGAGGCCTCGCGCATCATTCGCAGCATTCCGTCGTCGTGTTCCTCGCGCTCGAAGTGCGCCTGGAGCAGATTGTGCAGGCGCTCGAGCAGGCCGCCCAACACGCCGATGTCGCCGGTCTCCTGCATCTGGACGATCAGGTCGCGCAGCTCCGCGTGCTCGTCGAAGATCTCCTCGAGAGAGGCGCTCCAGCTTCCGCCCAACGCGACATCGGTGTCGGAGTCCCGGGGCTGCATCCGATCGCTTCCTCTCTATGATGGGGCGGGCCAGCGGCACCGCGCGGGCTGCTGAGGCGGGCGCGCAGGGTCCGCCGCGGGTCGCTGGGGGGCCAGCGGCCGTGGGGCCCCGCCTCGCTCGGGGAACGCGGGCCTACCGGGCAGGGTACCAATTCCTTCCCCCCGGGTCGCGCCCGGGTCCGGCTCGGCAGTTCGCCGGCTAGCTCCGCAGACCTCGGATCCGCCCGGCCAGCACGTCGACGACCGGCCGCGTCACCTCGAGCCGTTCACACAGGATCTTGATCACCACCAGGATCGGGGTCGACAGCAGCATGCCCACGATGCCCCACAGCATTCCCCACACGATCAGGTTCATCAGGATCGCGACGGGATGCAGATCGAGCGCGCCGCCCATCACCTTGGGCTCGACGATGCTGCCGACCACGAACTGGATCGCCCCCGGAACCGCGATGGCGAGCGCCGCGGCGCCGACAGAGATGCCTGGACTCACCATGACCACGGGCAGTGGCAGCAGCGTCGCGATGATCGAGCCGATGCTGGGAATGAAGTTCAAGAGGAAGGCGAAGAGACCGAACACCAGCGCAAGGTCGATGCCGAGGATTGCGAGGAAGCCGCCGACGAGCATTCCGGTCACCGCCGACAGGATGCTCTTCGCCACGACGTAACGCTTGATCTGGCGGTCGATCTCGAACCAGGTGCTGCCCGGCTCCGGCGGGGTACCGCTCGCCCCGAGCAACAGGAATACCAGGAAGATGAAGACAAGGACGCCGTTCGACACGATGTCGAGGATCGCGTTGGTCGTTCCCACCAACACGATGCCGAGGGTCTTGCTCGAGAACTGCTCGAGCGGTTCGTACACCGCGCCGGGATCGATCCCGAGGCGCTCCAAGGGGAGGCTGGCTGCCGCGAGGTCGATGAGCTTCGCGGCCTGCTGCTGGTAGGCGCCGGCGTTGGCTGCGAGCTGACCGACCGACGCCGTGACCAGCGCCCCCAGCGTCCAGAACAGCAGGACGGCGATGACCAGGGTGGCCCCGAGCGCCGCCCCGCGCGGGATCCGCAGGCGCTTCTGCTGGAGGTCGATCAGCGGCGTCAGCACGAAGGCGAAGGAGACGGAAAGGACGAACGGGATCATCACCGGCGCCAGCCAGCGCAGCGCCGCCGCGACCGCGAGGGTCGTGAGGATGACGAGGCAGACGGTCTGCGTTCTCTGCGCCATGGGCTGTCGCGTAGCCTCTCGTTGACTTCCCCGTTCCGTCCGGAGTATACCGGGGCGGCTCGCAGACGGAGCTCGCGATTCGATCTCGATGGCGCGTCCGTGTAGAGTGCGACGGCTCGACAGGAGGGGCGCGATGCGGTGGATGTTGCGTTTCGTGGCGGTGGCGCTGGTGCTGGCGGCGCTCGGCGTCGTGATTCTCCTGGTTGCGGGGAGTGGTGTCCTCGGGGATCACGAGGAGCCGGGATCGGTCGCTGCGCAGCCCATTCCAGCGGACGTCGTCGCGGTGCGGTCGCGCATCCAGCGGGCGGCCGCCGACGCGCGGGACATTCGCTCGCAAAAGCAGATCCTGTTCGGCGATCTCCACGTCCACACGACGTTCTCCCTCGACGCCTTCTTCCTGAGCCTGCCGGCCCTGGCGGGCGAGGGCGCCCACCCGCCCGCGGACGCCTGCGACTTCGCGCGCTACTGCTCGGCTCTCGACTTCTGGTCGATCAATGACCACGCCGAAGGTCTGACGCCGCGCCACTGGAGTGAGACGATCGACTCGATACAGCAGTGCAACGCCGTCGCCGGTGATCCGAACAACCCTGACGTCGTCGCCTTCCTCGGATGGGAGTGGACCCAGGTCGGAACGACCCCGGAGGACCACTACGGCCACAAGAACGTGATCATGCGCGGCATCGAGCGCTCTGAGGTTCCGACCCGCCCGATCGCGGCGTCCGGCGTGACGACCCGCGCGATGGGAGCCGTGGGGTCTCTCCGCCGCGGCTTCATGGCCATGCTCGGCGGCGAGCCGCGCTATCACGACTTCGCCCTCTTCCTTAAGGAGCGCGCCGACCGCACTGCCTGCGCGACCGGTGTCGCCGAGCGCGACCTGCCCGAGGACTGTTTCGAAGCCGTCGAGACGCCCGGCGAGCTGTTTCGCCGCCTCGACGAATGGGGACTCGACTCCATCGTGATCCCTCACGGCACGAGCTGGGGCTTCTACACGCCGCCGGGCTCGCGCTGGGACAAGCAGCTCTCGCCCGATCAACACGACCCGGATCGCCAGACGCTCCTCGAGATATACTCCGGTCACGGAAACTCCGAGGAGTACCGCGACTACCGGGCCGTGCAGTTCGACGAGGCGGGCGATGCATCGTGCCCGGAACCGAGCCCCGGCTACCTGCCGACGTGCTGGCGCGCAGGTGAGATCATTCGCGAGCGCTGTGGCGCAGCGGGAGAAAGCGCCGCCGAGTGCGACGCCCGCGCCGCCACTGCCCGAGAGAACGCCGTTGCCGCCGGCGTGCAGGCCTTTCTCACGGTCCCGGGCGCGGAGGCCAGCGAGTGGCTCGACGCGGGCCAGTGCAGCGACTGCTTCCAGCCCTCCTTCAACCATCGGCCCGGCGGGGCCGCCCAGTACATCATGGCCCTGCGGCGCTTCGATGCCGCCGGCGCGCTGCAACGCTTCGAATTCGGCTTCATGGCGTCGAGCGACAATCACACCGCGCGGCCGGGGACCGGCTACAAGGAGCGGAATCGCCGCGAGATGACCGAGGCCGCCGGACCGGTCTCGGCGGAGGCCGCGCGCTTCATCGTGGCGCCGTCGCCGGAGCCGCGCGCCGAGTCAGTCGCCTACGGCGATCGCGAGCTTCCGGCGGTGGCCTTCGCCGCTCTGGAGACGGAGCGCGGCGGCAGCTTCCTGGTGACGGGGGGGCTGATCGCGGCGCATGCCAGCGGCCGGGATCGGGATTCGATCTGGCGGGCTCTCGATCGGCGCGAGGTCTACGGCACCAGCGGGCCGCGCATCCTGCTGTGGTTCGACCTGATGAACGACCCGGACCGGCCGGACGGCGTGCTTCCCATGGGTGGAAGCACGCGCATGTCCGGTGTTCCGGAGTTTCGCATCCGGGCGACCGGTTCGCTCGAACAACAGCCCGGCTGTCCGGACACCATCGCGGGTGCGCTCAGCGCCGAACGCATCCACCACCTGTGTCGCGGCGAGTGCTACAACCCGGGAGACGAACGGCGCCTGATCACCCGCATCGAAGTCGTGCGGATCCGGCCCCAGATCCACCCGGACGAGCCGATCGCCCCCCTGATCGAAGACCCCTGGCGGGTGATTCCGTGCGCGCCCGACCCGACGGGCTGCACCGTGACAGTCACTGACCCGGAATTTCCCATCGCCGGCCGCGACGCCCTCTACTACGTCCGCGCCATCGAAGAGCCGGACCTCGCGATCAACGCCGACGGCCTCCGTTGCACCCGAGATGCCGACGGGCGCTGCATCGAGTCGAACCCCTGCTACGGCGATTACCGCACGCCGTACGAGGACGACTGCCTGGCGGAGAGTGAGGCCCGGGCGTGGTCCTCGCCCGTCTTCGTGGGC